>CAZITC010000026.1:0-9569 GCA_964542085.1 uncultured Ruminococcus sp.
ACGGACAACCACCTTATGCTGGTTGATTTGAGAAAATTCTCATTGACCGGTAAGGAGCTTGAAAAAAGACTGGACGATATCGGCATAACTTGCAATAAAAACGCCATTCCCTTTGACCCGGAAAAACCCTTTGTTACAAGCGGAATAAGACTTGGATCTCCTGCCGTAACTACAAGAGGTTTTAAGGAGGAGGATATGGCAGAGGTCGGAAGAATAATAAAGCTTGCGGCCGAGGCAAAGGAAGGGTTTGAGGCCGAGGCTGTACGCCGTGTATCCGCCCTTTGCGAAAAATATCCCCTTTACAGATAGTTTGGTGAAATGCTATGAGACCTCTTGCCGATATGGTAAGGCCGAAGGAGCTTTCAGAGGTAGTGGGGCAGGAGCACCTTCTCGGCAACGGAAAATCACTTAGAAATATTTTGCAGTCCGGCACAATTCCCAACATGATTTTTTACGGCCCCTCCGGCACGGGAAAAACAACGGTGGCAAACATTGCGGCCGAAAAAAGCGGTAAAAGGCTTTACCGCCTTAACGCAACCACCGCCGGAGTGAGTGATATAAAGGCGGTTATATCCGAGCTGGACGGGATTATGGGCATGGACGGCGTGCTTTTGTACTTAGACGAGATACAGAATTTTAATAAAAAACAGCAGCAATCGCTTTTGGAATTTATTGAAAACGGAAAAATAACGCTTATTGCAAGCACAACGGAAAACCCTTATTTTTACATCTATAACGCCATTTTATCACGTTGCACGGTTTTTGAATTTAAGGAAATTTCGCCGGATGAAATTGAAAAGGCTGTTCGCCGCGCGGTGGAGCTTATGCAAAAAAAGCGCAACACGGAAATAAGCTTTGACGATGCGGCAATAAGCCATATTGCCCATTTGGCCGGCGGTGATGTCCGAAAAGCGCTGAACGCCGCGGAGGTGTGCGTTATTGCAACCGACCCGGATGCCGAAGGTAAAATTAAGGTAACACTGGAGCGTGCTGAGGATTGCATACAAAAAAAGGCTGTTCGCTACGATAAGGACGGGGACAGCCACTACGACACAATAAGCGCCTTCCAAAAATCCATTCGCGGAAGCGACCCGGATGCCGCTGTGCATTATCTTGCACGGCTTATTGCCTCCGGTGATTTGCAAATTATTGCGCGAAGGCTTATGGTTATTGCTTCGGAGGATGTGGGACTTGCCTATCCGCAGGCGGCTGAAATTGTAAAGTCATTAGTGGATTCGGCGTTTCAGCTTGGCTTTCCGGAGGCGGCGCTGCCGTTGTCGGAAGCGGTAATTCTTCTTGCCACGGCACCGAAATCAAATTCCGCGGCAGAAGCAATTTGGGCGGCAATGGCGGATTTGGAGGCCGGCAACACCGGTGACATTCCCGCTCATCTTAAGGATGCTCACTATAAGGGCGCATCGAAAATGGGACATGGAGATGGATATTTGTATCCCCACAGCTATCCAGGTCATTATGTTAAACAGCAATATCTTCCGGATAAAATAAAAAACCGGGTATATTATAAGGCCGGAGATAATAAATTCGAGGCGGCTTCAGCGGCCTATCTTGAAAAAATAAAAAAAGGCTGATACGGCAAAAAGAGTTACTGCCGAAACGGGAAGTAACTCTTTTGCCTTGCGGCGAATGCCGCAGCTGATATTGGAGAAGGGAATAATGAAAAAGACTTGTGACGAAGAGCGTTTGCTCAGTCGCACATTTATTATAATAACCGAAATTTATTTTCTTATACATAAAAATTAAAAAGGAGGACGGGATGGAGAAAAAAGTACACAAGGGCTTTATTGAAGGAGCCATGATAATTGCCGCGGCGAATATTTTGGTAAAAATAATCGGCGCAGTTTTTAAAATTCCTCTTGACAGAATGGTGCTGCAAACGGACGGAATGGCCCTTTACAACACGGCGTATATAATTTACAATTTGCTTTTTGTAGTTTCAACGGCCGGATTGCCGACCGCGATTTCCAAGCTTGTGGCCGAGGCTGAGTCGGTGGGGGATTTTTCCGGCTCCGAGCAAATATTAAGAGTATCCTTGCGCCTTTTATTATGTCTTGGCGGCGCAGGAACGCTGATTTTGTTTTTCGGGTCGCGGCTTTTTTCCTCCATGGTGGGCTATCCGGATGCTTATCTTACCATGGCGGTGATGAGCCCGAGTCTTCTTTTTGTCGGCTGTATGAGCGCGTTCAGGGGCTATTTTCAGGGCAAGCAAAACATGCTTCCCACGGCTGTGAGCGAGGTTATTGAGGCACTTTCAAAGCTTGTAATCGGCCTGGGGCTTGCCTACCTTCTTTTGCCGCGGGGGAAAATGTTTGCCTCTGCCGGCGCTATTTTCGGTGTTACGGCGGGAAGTGTTTTGGGAACGGTGTTCCTTTCGGCTTGCTATATTAAGTCAAAAAGAAAAAGTGCACCTGCATTGAAAAAGACGAACACGCGAGACCTGCTTAAAAAAATTGTAAAAATTGCAATTCCGATTACAATCGGCGTTTCGGTGTTTACTCTGACCTCGTTTATAGACACGGCAACGGTAACCAACCAAATGAAAAATTACATAAGTACCTCAGAGGCGGCCGAGCAAGCCATAACGGCAAATTTGGATACCAAGCGTGCCGGTCAGTTTGCCGCAATAGGAGCGGAAACCTCCCTGTCTGAGGAAAAGCTTACCGAGCAAAGGGCGGCCTTTGTTTACGGATATCTCGGCCGTGCAATAACGCTTTTTAATATGCCGGCTGTTATTATTGCCGCAATCGCAACAAGCGTTGTTCCGGCAATTGCTTCGGCCAATGCCGAAAAGAAAAAAGAAAAAAGCCAAAGCTTCACAAAATCGGCAATTCTTATTGCCACGGTGCTGGCATTGCCCTGTGCCGCAGGAATGAGCATTTTGGCAAAACCCATACTTGCTCTTATATATAACGACCCCAGCTTTAGCGTGCTTTTGAACATAATGGGTATTGCGGTGGCATTTTTAACCCTTGTGCAGATTGCAAATGCGCTTTTGCAGGCCTGGGGCAAGGTGTGGATACCCGTTGTAAATATGCTTATCGGCGGTACGGTGAAGGTATTGGTTAACCTTATTTTGGTTGGAAGGCCGGAAATCAACATAACCGGCGCGCCTATCGGAACGCTTCTTTGCTATATAACCGTGGTAGTGCTGGATATAATTTGCATCGTAAGGTACACTAAAATTAAGTGCGGTATTACCGACTTTGTAATTAAGCCGATTTTTTGTACGGTGCTTATGAGCGCCTTCACTTATTCATCATACAAGGCAATGGTGATGCATTTTGGCGATACAGTATCGCTTATTCTTTCGATTGTGGTTTCGGTTGCGGTTTATTTTTGCGCAATTGCCCTGACTCGTACCCTGAAAAGGGAGGACATACTTCTGCTTCCCAAGGGTGAGCGCATTGCCGCGGTAATGGAGCGGCTTAAGCTTCTTTAAAATGAGGTGATTTTATGAAAAGAACGGTATATGAATTTGTGGATTTAATAAAGCTTTTGCGTGCTCCGGGCGGATGCCCGTGGGACAGGGAGCAGACGCATGAGTCGATTAAGGGCAACCTTTTGGAGGAGGCCTATGAAGTTTACGATGCCATAGAAGAAGGGGACGACGGGAAGACAAAGGACGAGCTGGGCGACCTTCTTATGCAGATTGTTTTCCATGCCGTAATTGGCGAAGAGAACGGGAAATATGACTTGGATGACATTGCAACAAATGTATATGATAAGATGATTAGACGGCATCCTCACGTATTTGGTGAAAATATACTTGACAAAAGCAGTGAAGTTCTGGTAAAATGGGAGGAGATAAAAAGTGTTGAAAAGGGATACAGGTCCTACTCCGATGATTTGCACGATGTTATACGCGCGCTTCCAGAATTAAAGCGGGCATATAAATTGCAAAAGCGTGCGGCAAAGGCCGGCTTTGATTTTGCAGATGAGCATGAGGTTATGGCAAAGCTTTCCGAGGAAACGGACGAGGTGCAAAGTGTACTTGGCGGAAACGGCTGTGTGGAGGAGGAAATCGGCGATTTGCTTTTTACGGCTGTCAACCTCGCGCGCAAGCTTGATATTGACCCGGAGGAGGCACTTGCCGCGGCAAACAAAAAATTTATACATCGCTTTGAAAAAATGGAAGGGCTTTATAACGGGGAAGAGGATTTTGCGCTCCTGCCTATGGAGGAAAAGGAAAAACTGTGGGCAAAAGCTAAGCAAAATCTGTGAAAAAGAAGGAATTTTGCCAGTTATGGCGAATTACTTATAATAAAATAATTCTAAGGAGGAAAAAAGAATGAATAAGACAGAATTAGTAATGGCAATGGCTGAGAAGGCAGGTCTTACCAAGAAAGATGCTGAAAAGGCACTTGTAGCATTCACTGACGTAGTTGCAGAGACACTTAAGAAGGGCGACAAGATTTCTCTCGTTGGCTTCGGTACCTTTGAAGCAAGACAGCGTGCAGCACGTGTGGGCAAGAATCCCCAGACAGGCGCTGAGGTTAAGATTCCCGAAACAACTGTTCCGGCGTTCAAAGCTGGTAAGGCACTTAAAGACATCATAAAGTAATTAAAAAAGAACGGGTGCTTTAAGCATCCGTTCTTTTTTTGACGGAGGTTTTTATGCGAATTGACAAATATCTTAAGGTTTCGCGAATAATTAAAAGAAGGACCGTGGCAGCGGAGGCGTGCGAAGGCGGCCGTGTAAGCGTTAACGGAAAAACGGCAAAGCCCGGAACGGATATTAAAATCGGCGATGTTTTGGAGGTTTCCTTCGGTGAAAAAAAGGTGCGTGTGGAGGTTACCGATGTTAGCGAAACGGTAAGAAAGGAAAATGCGGCATCAATGTATAAGGTGCTGTGAAGAAATCGGCTTTTCCGGTTAATTGCGGTTTTTGACCGCGATTGCACGGAGGGGTCGATTTTTGCTTTTATTTTTTCTTGCACTGCATGGCATTTTGTGGTACAATATTAGAGATAGTCGAATGGGCGTGGCACAGAAGAGATGTGTTTGGAGGGCTTTTATGAAGAAATTTTTTATTGTGGACGGAAATAGCATAATGAACCGTGCTTTTTACGGAATAAGGCTCCTCACCAACAAGGAAGGGCTTTACACAAATGCAATTTACGGCTTTTTGAACATCTTTTTCAAAAATACTGATGAGCTTAAGCCGGATTACGTTGCCGTTGCGTTTGACCTAAAGGAGCCGACCTTCAGGCACAAGGCGTATGAGCTTTACAAGGCGCAGCGCAAAAAAATGCCGGAGGAGCTTGCTGTTCAAATGCCTGTTATCAAGGATATTTTAAGGGCGATGAACGTAACTGTTCTGGAGCTTCCCGGCTATGAGGCGGACGATATTATAGGCACGGTGGCGAAGCGGTGCGAAAAAGCCGGGATTGAGTGTGATATTTTAACCGGTGATAAGGACGATTTACAGCTCGCTTCCGAAACTACAAAAATATATCTTACCGTAACCAGCAGGGGCGTTACTGAAACGAAGGTGTATGACAGTGATGCTGTTTTGGAGAAATACGGCGTAACGCCGAAGGAATTTATAGATGTTAAGGCGCTGATGGGCGATGTTTCGGATAACATACCCGGCGTTGCCGGCATCGGCGAAAAGACGGCGCTTTCGTTGATTGCCCAGTTTAAGGGGCTTGACGAAATGTATGCCGGTATTGATACGGCTAAAATCGGCCCCGCGGCCAAGAAAAAGCTTATTGAGGGTCGGGAATCGGCTTATTTGAGCCGCTCGCTTGCAACGATTGATGTGCAAAGCCCCCTTAAGGAGGAAATCGCCGACTGTGAAGGGAAAACGTGGGACGAAGACCTGCTTAGGGAGCTTTTTACCCGATTGGAATTCAAAAGCTTTTTGAAAAGGCTTAAAAAAGAGGCAGTGGACGAGGAGCCGGCTTTGCAAATTGACGGCGAAAAAATTGCCGAATTAACAAAGGGGCTTGAAAGCTTTTATTATTATATATTTAAGGATAAGAACGGCGCCTACTCGGCAACGGCCTTCCTTTCCGGCGGACGGATTTATTTTACCGATGCGGATTTGAAGGCATTTGGCGGCATTTTTGAAAACGCCGCCGTTGAAAAAATATCACACGGCATTAAGGACGATATGGTGCTTTTGTCGCGGTACGGCATAGGCTATCATAATTACGGGTTTGATACGGCTGTTGCGGCATATGTGGTTGACCCGACCTTGTCGGATTATAAAATTTCTAAAATCGCCTTAACCTATATCGAAAAGGACATTAAGGATACCGATGCCTACAAAAAAGGTGAGAGCATACTCTCCGATCCGGATGCTCTTAAAATTGCCGCAGCAACGGTGAAGGCTGTTTTTGAACTGACCGAGGTTTTGAAAAAAGCAATTGCCGAAAATGACCAGGGTCACCTTATGAAGGATATTGAACTGCCGCTTCTTTCGGTGCTTGCCGATATGCAGATTGACGGATTTAAGGTAGATCCCGATATGCTAAAGGATTACGGCAAGGAGCTTGATTTGAGAATTGAGGGCTTGGCGGAGGCAATAACCTTTATGGCCGGAGAGGAATTTAACATAAATTCACCCAAGCAGCTTGGCACCGTGCTTTTTGAACATATGGGTCTGCCGGTGGTTAAAAAAACTAAAAGCGGCTATTCGACGGATGCGGATGTGCTTTCGTCGCTTTCCGGCAAGTATGAAATTGTTGATGCAATAATAGAATACCGCCAGTTAACAAAGCTTAAGGGTACCTATATTGACGGTATGCTTCCGCTTATTTCTGACGACGGAAAAATCCATTCAACCTTTAACCAAACCTCCACCGCAACGGGAAGAATAAGCTCAAACGACCCCAATCTGCAAAACATTCCCGTAAGAATGGAGGAGGGGCGCAAGCTTCGCAAGATGTTCACGGCTGAGAATGAAAACCGTGTTTTGGTTGATGCGGATTATTCACAGATTGAGCTTAGGGTGCTGGCACATATGTCCGGGGATGAGGGCATGATAGGCGCATTTATAAATAACACGGATATTCACAAAAAAACGGCATCGGAGGTTTTCGGTGTACCGGAGGATGCGGTTACTGAGGCCATGAGAAGAAGAGCCAAGGCTGTTAACTTCGGAATTGTTTACGGAATAAGCGAGTTTGGCCTTGCAAAGGATATAGGCATAACAAGGAATGAGGCTAAGCGTTATATTGATGCATATTTTGAAAGCTATCCGAAGGTTAAGGCTTATTTGGACGGCGTTGTTGAAAATGCAAAGAAAACCGGCTTTGTCACAACGCTTAACGGTCGCCGGCGTCCCATTCCGGAGCTGGCCTCGCAAAACTACAATATGCGCTCCTTCGGTGAACGTGCCGCAATGAATACACCTGTGCAGGGCAGTGCGGCGGATATTATTAAGCTCGCAATGATAAGGGTGAAAAACGCACTGGAAAATGAAACAGACTCCGCAAGGCTTATTTTGCAGGTGCATGATGAGCTTATTGTTTCGTGCGATAAGGCCGAGGAGGAAAAGGTTAAAATAATACTGGAAAGGGAAATGGAGGCCGCGGCCAAGCTTTCTGTTCCGCTTGTTGCGGAGGCGAAAAGCGGCTATACATGGTATGATGCAAAATGAAATATGTTTTAGGGCTTACCGGCGGCACTGGTGCCGGTAAAAGCGAAGCAGCGGAATATTTCAGAAAAAGCGGAGCATATGTTATTGATGCGGATAAGTTGAGTCATGAGGTTACCGGCCCAGGTGGTGAAGCTCTTGAGGAAATTGCAGAGGTTTTTCCGGAGGCTATGGAAAACGGTACATTGAACAGGCGTGCACTCGGCGTTATTGTGTTTTCACGGCCGGAGCGCTTGAAGGAGCTTAACAAAATCACCCACAGGCACATTAAAAAGCGGGCAAAGGAGCTTATTGAAAAAGCCGGCGGATTTATTGTGTTTGACGCGCCGCTTCTTTACGAGGCCGGATGTGACGGTTTGTGCGACAGTGTAATAATGGTGGATGCTGATGCGGAAATAAGGATTGAAAGAATAATGGCGCGTGACGGACTTGGCCGAGCGGATGCGGAAAAAAGGGCTTCGGCACGAAGGCTTGCGCCCGTGCGCGAAAAAGCGGATTTTATTGTAATGAATAATTCGGGCACCGAGGCGCTTTACAAACAGCTTGACCGAATAATGGAAGGAATTGATTTGGGGTAAATGAAAAAGCTTTTAAGATTGCTGATTGTTATTTTTATACTGGGATGTGTGGCCGGCGTGGCGGTAAACCGAATGGAGGTTTCCTATAAAGAGGTAATTGACAGTACGTGCGCCTCCTACGGGCTGGACAGACACTTGGTTTATGCGCTCATTAAAACGGAAAGCGGATTTGACAAATCGGCAGTTTCGCCGCGCGGCGCTGTCGGGCTTATGCAAATAATGGACGATACAGCCGTCTGGTGCGCGGGAAAAATGGGCGATGCCTCAATGGCGGAAAGCATTTCGGAGCCGGAGGTTAACATCGAGGTGGGCTGTTACTACCTTAAGTATTTACTGGAGCGCTATAACGGGTCAGTAACATCAGCCTTGGCGGCATACAATGCCGGTGCCATGAATGTGGACGAATGGCTTAAAAACACCGTGTTTTCGGATGACGGAATTAATATAAAAAAATGTCCGTTCAAGGAAACGGATATGTATTTGAAAAAAATAGCGGCATATGAAAAAATTTACAAATTTTTATACAATGATTAAGGGGGAGAAAAAATGTATTTAACAACGCCGGCGGTTTTTGCCGTTGATGAAAGTTATCAAATTATGGTAAGGCGTGATGAAGAGGCAACAGTATGGGTTAAGGTGGGCGATAAGTGCTTTTATGACCACTCCAACGGAATTTTAAGGTCGGGCAGAAATATTCACAGATTAAACGTTCCGGCCGATTTGCTTGACGAAGCTGGCGCCTATACGGTATGCACAAGAAAGATGCTTGAACGTAAGCCTTATTTCAGCGAAACCGGTGAGGTAGAGGAAGAAACATACGAATTTCGCGTCGTTAATGGTGATGTAATCCGCGCTTACCATATTGCGGATGCGCACAATCAAATTGAAACACCGGCCTTGGCCGCGGCGGCCTACGGCGATTTTGACTTTTTGATATTGAACGGCGATATTCCGGACCACAGCGGCTCTGTAAAAAACTTTGACAATATTTATGAGCTTTGCGGAAAAATAACACATGGCAACATTCCTATTGTTTTCGCACGCGGAAATCATGATTTAAGGGGGGTGCACGCCGAGGATTTTGAACATTACACACCGCAGGCGAACGGAAAAACATATTTCACGGTAAGGCTGGGCGGATTTTGGGCACTGGTTTTGGATTGCGGCGAGGATAAAAATGACGGAAACGATGAATACGGCCACACGATATGCTGCCATGCCTTCAGAATGGAGGAAACCGACTTCATTGAAAAGGTTATTGCAGAGAAAAGTTTTTCCGACAGTAAAATATTCTGCCGAGCGGTAATTGCACACAATCCGTTTACAAGAAGGTTTAATCCCCCTTTTAATATTGAGGAGGAGCTTTATGA
>CAZITC010000027.1:0-9189 GCA_964542085.1 uncultured Ruminococcus sp.
GTATGAAGCAAACGGTGTGGGCCTTGCGGCCGTACAGGTCGGTGTGCTTAAAAGGGTGTGCGTTATTGATGACGGAAGCGGAATTATTGAGCTGATAAACCCTGTTATAACAAAAACCGACGGCGAGCAAACCGGAACAGAGGGGTGCTTAAGCTTTCCCGGCAAATGGGGAATTGTAACTCGGCCGAATTATGTGGAGGTGGAGGCCCTTGACCGTAACGGAAACAAGGTTTCTTACCGTGGAGAGGGACTGCTTGCGCGTGCATTTTGCCATGAAATTGAGCATTTGGACGGGCACGCCTTTACGGAAAAGGCCGAGCGCTTTGTGGACCCGGAGGAGGTATAATAATTGAATATTATATTTATGGGTACGCCGGATTTTGCACGTGCGCACCTTAATGCGCTGATTGAGGGCGGTCACAGTGTTTCGGCTGTTTTTACCCAGCCCGATAAGCCTAAGGGGCGTAAAAAGGAGCTTGCAATGCCGCCGGTAAAGGAGCTTGCCATTGAAAAAGGCATACCTTTTTATCAGCCGGAAAGCCTTAAGGACGGTGCGGTAAAGCCTTTGTTAGAGCAATATAAGCCGGATTTGATTGTTGTTGTTGCATACGGCAAAATTCTGCCGGAATATGTGCTTAATTTTCCGCGGTACGGGTGCATAAATGTTCACGGCTCACTGCTTCCCAAATACAGGGGAGCGGCACCTATTCAGCGTGCAATAATTGACGGTGAGGCCGTTACCGGTGTAACGGTTATGCACATGGATAAGGGCTTGGATACAGGCGATATGATATTGAAGGCAGAGTGTGAAATCAGCATTGACGATGACCAGGAAACTCTTTTTCAAAAGCTTGAGGTACTTGGCTGTGATGCGCTTTTACGTACAGTGAAAATGCTTGAGGACGGCACGGCTGAAAGAGAAAAGCAGGATGATGTAGCATCAAGCTATGCACATATGCTCACCTCGCAAACAGGTGAAATTGACTGGTCGAAAAGCGCAAAAAGCGTGCACGACCTTATTCGAGGAACGCATCCGTGGCCCTCGGCGTACACTTATTTGAACGGGAAAAAACTGAAAATAACAAAAAGTGTTTTGTCGGAGGGGAGCGGCACCCCCGGCGAGGTTTTGGCAGCTTCAGTTAAGGAAAATTTGAAGGTTGCGTGCGGAACAGGTGCCGTAACTGTACTGAGGCTTCAGGCGGAGGGTGGAAAGGAAATGGCCGCGGCCGACTATTTAAGAGGTCATGAAATAAAATCGGGTACCGTTTTGGGAGAATAACATGGATAATGTAAGGCATGCGGCACTAAAAATTTTATATGAGATTGATGTAAACAAGGCGTATATGAACATTCTTATCAATAAGGTGTGCGCTTTGCAGAGCTTTGACAGGCGTGATGCGGCTTTTTTGAATGAGCTTGTGCGCGGCACGGTAAGAAACCGCCTATACATTGATTATGTGATTGGGTGCTATTCGTCGGTTAAGCTGAAAAAAATATCGCCGTGGATTATAAATATATTACGGCTTGGCGTGTATCAGCTTAAGTTTACGAATAAAATTCCGGAAAGTGCTGCTGTGAATGAATGTGTCAGTCTTGCAAAAAAATACGGTCACGCTTCATCGAGGGGTTTTGTAAATGCCGTTTTAAGAAAAATAGCTTCGGAGGATTTGGGCAAGCTTAAGCTTCCGGAGGATAAAATTAAAAATAAGTCGGTTGTCTATTCCTATCCTGAATGGATGACCCAAAAGCTTTATGACAGCTTCGGCGAAGCGGCGGTGCAAATTATGCAAAAGGGAAATGAGCCACCGCAAATTCACATAAGGGCCAATACCCTAAAAATAAGCCCGGAGGAGCTTGGGAAAAGGCTTTCATACTGTGTTACCGGGCAAAACGGAAGCATACTTCACATAAAGCCCGGCACGGCGGTGGATAAATTGCCGGAGTTTAAGGAGGGGCTTTTCACAGTTCAGTCGGAGCCGTTTAACAAAACGGCGGAGCTTTTGGAGCCTTGCGAGGGTATGACGGTTATTGATGCGTGTGCCGCTCCCGGCGGAAAAACAACGCATATTGCCGAGCTTATGAAAAACCGCGGCTGTGTTTATGCATTTGATATTTATGAGCACAAGCTTCACCTGATTGATGAAGCGGCCGCAAGGCTGGGAATTGATATAATTGAAACGCGCCTTCATGATGCATCGACCCCGGTTGACGGGCTTATGTGCGATCGACTGCTTTTGGATGTGCCTTGTTCGGCGCTTGGAATAATAAGGCGCCGACCAGACATAAAATGGAACAGGGAGCAGGAGGATTTTTCCGGCCTTCAAAGAAAAATACTTGAAAGCATGAGCCGGTGCTTAAAGCCCGGAGGAATTATGGTATACAGCACCTGCAGTATTGTCAGGGCGGAAAATGAGGATGTTGTTTGTGACTTTCTTAAAAGGCACAGCGATTTTTATACAATTGAATTTTCAGGAGCCCCTTCCGGCATGAAAACCTATTTGCCGGGCGAGGATGACGGTGACGGGGCGTTTATTTGTAAAATGGGTAGGAAGTGATTGTGTGAATTTGGCCGATATGACCGTAGGTGAGCTTCAGGATGATCTGAAAGTGCCGTCCTACAAGGCAAAGCAGATTTATAAATGGATAAGGCGCGGCGAATGTGATATATCGGCAATGACCGACCTTTCATTAAGTTTAAGGCAAAAAATGGCGGAGGAATACAGCCTTTGCTGGCCGGAGGTATATATGAAGTTTTCGTCTAAGATAGATGAAACGGTGAAGTATCTTATCAAGCTTTCGGACGGAAACATTGTTGAAACGGTGCTGATGAGTTACAATCACGGCTACAGTATATGTATTTCTTCACAGGTCGGATGTCGCATGGGATGTAGATTTTGCGCATCGACCATGGACGGATTGGTGAGAAACCTATATCCTTCGGAAATTGAAGGGCAGATAAGGGCTGTTGCCAATGATTCCGGAAAGCGCATCGGCAGTGTTGTAATCATGGGAATCGGCGAGCCCTTGGACAATTACGATAATGTTATGAAGGCGCTTAAAGCCATAAACAGTGCGGACGGTCTTTCCATCGGTTACCGGCACATAACTCTTTCAACCTGCGGACTTAAGGACGGAATTGAAAGACTTAGCAATGAGGAAATTCCGATAACTCTGGCTCTTTCGCTTCACGCTCCTGATGATGAAACACGAAAAAAAATAATGCCGATTGCAAAATCAGTTACTGTTAAGGAAGTTTTAAGGCTGACAGATAAATACGCGGAAAAAACAAAAAGAAGGGTTACCTTTGAGTATGCTTTGATGAAGGGTGTAAATGACAGTGAGGAGCATGCACATAAATTGGGCAGACTTTTATCGGGCAGGCTTTGCCACGTTAATCTTATTGAGGTAAATCCTGTTGAGGGACGCGATTTTAAAAGGGGAAGCAATAAGCAACTGTTTATATCGGTGCTGGAAAAATACAATGTGGCGGCAACGGTGCGCAGAGAGCTGGGAAGTGACATAAGCGCATCTTGCGGACAGCTGAAAAAATCGGTTGTAAAGGGGAAATAAAAAATGATTTTTGCTTGCATGAGTGATAAAGGAAAAAAACGCGAAAAGAATGAGGACAGCGTCTATGCTGCAGACGGGCTTTTTGTTGTTGCGGACGGCATGGGAGGTCACAGCGCCGGCGAAATTGCCAGCAGTATGGCAACACAAATAATATCGGATTGTCTTTTGGGAGTTAAAGAAAATTTTCGTGAGGAAATAACGGACGCAGTAGCTTGTGCCAACAGCAAAATATATGCCGCGGCGGAGGGCGAACTTTCCGGAATGGGAACAACGGTGGATGTATGCGTTTATGACGGGAAATACATTCACATCGGCCATGTGGGTGACAGCAGAGTGTACATTATAAAAAACGGCACGCTAAACCAAATAACGGTTGACCATTCGTATGTGGAAATGCTTTTGCAAAAGGGTGAAATCACCAAGGCGGAGGCAAAAAATTATCCCATGAAAAACATGATAACAAGGGCTGTCGGCGTAAGTGGGGGAGTATCCGCGGATTACTACGAAACGGCCTTCGGTGAAAACGATGTTTTGCTTATGTGCACGGACGGGCTTACCAATGCCGTAAGCGAGGAGCAAATTCTTGAAATTGTAAACGGCGAGAAGGAGCTTTCACAAGCGGCAGAAAACCTGGTAAACGCGGCAAATGAGAACGGCGGACCGGATAACATAACGGTTATTATTGCAAGGTGCGCCTAATGCATTGTAGGAAAGAAGGGTGAATTTTATGGCTGAAATAATTCTGGGCGGAAGATATGCAATTGAAAATGAAATCGGTGCCGGCGGCATGGCAATTGTATACCGCGCTCACGATAATATGTTGAACAGAACGGTCGCAATAAAGGTTTTGCGTCCGGAGTTTAAGCAAGATGAAGAATTTATTAAGCGCTTTGATATAGAGGCCAAGGCATCTGCCGGACTTAACCATCCGAACATTGTAAGCGTTTACGATGTAGGTGTTCATGAGGGGCTTCACTATATTGTTATGGAATATGTGGAGGGCATAACATTAAAGGAAATGATTGCCAAGGACGGAAGTCTTAGCTGGCAAAGGGCATTGAAAATTTCCGGGCAAATTTGCTCGGCTCTTTCTCATGCTCATGCGCGAAAGGTCATTCACAGGGATATAAAGCCGCATAACATTATGGTAAAGACGGACGGTTCCGTTAAGGTCATGGACTTCGGCATTGCCAGGGCGGCATCTGCCGCAACCATGACAATCGGATCCAAGGTACTGGGCTCGGCGCATTATCTTTCGCCGGAGCAGGCTCGGGGCGGTTTTACCGATGAACGCTCGGACATTTATTCGCTTGGCGTGTGTACGTACGAAATGACCGTGGGAAGAGTTCCGTTTGATGCCGAAACAACGGTTGCGGTTGCCATGCAGCAGCTTCAAAAGGAGCCTACACCTCCGTGTGAGCTTGTAAGCCAGCTGCCCAAGGCTGTGGAGCATATCATTCTTAAGGCAATGAGAAAGCGGCCTGAACAAAGGTATTCCTCGGCCGGTGCAATGGAGTCGGATATCATGCGCGTTTTGGCCGATCCGTCCGTCACCCTGACGGAGGATGATTCCGAGGCGGCGTTTTATTCCACCCGTCCGATTGATGTCGCGGAGGAAGAAAAGCCGTTATCAAAAAATAAAAAAGGCGGTAAGGCCGGCATTTTGATAGGCATTGGCGCGGCGGCCGCGGCACTTGTGATTTTTATTTTGGTTAGGGTGCTTTTGTTTGGTGAAAACGATGTTAAAATGCCCAATATAAAGGGACTTACCATTGAACAGGCATATGAAAAGCTTTCGGAAATTGATGAAGAGCTTAACATAATTGTGCGTAAAGAGGAATACAGTGAAAGGGACGAACGGGATAAAATTATCGCCCAGGACCCGGAGGAGGGCATGAAAATGCCAGGCACCAGGGAAGTTGAGGTTATAATCGGTCTTGGTGAGGAGTCCTTTGAGGCGGATAATTATATCGGTCTTGATGTGAAAAAGGCAACCCAAAAGGCTGAACAGGCCGGAATCAGGGTACAGCTTGAGGATGAAACTGATGATGACTTGAATGAGCGTACCAAGGAGGGCACGGTTACACGTCAAAGCATTGCCCCGGGAAGCGAAATTCGCTATAACGATGAAATAACCCTTTATGTCAGCAAGGGTGAGGAAGGGCTTGCACCGAAGATGATAAGCGTATTGGGCAAAACCTCGGCCGAGGCCAAGCAGGCGCTTATCAAGGCCGGATTTAAAAATGTTGAAACGGTAGCCAAGGAAAGTGATATAGAAAAGGATTTGGTTATTGAGCAATCAGTCAGTGAGGGCACAAGGGTGGACAGTGAAACATTTATTACCATTACTGTTTCCTCCGGCAAGAAGGCAACGGAAAAAACAGCATTAACATTCACGCTTCCCTCATCGCCAGAGCAAATGCGTGTAAAGGTAATAAGAAAGGATAACGGCGAAAGTGTTTACCAAAGGCAGCACAGTGCTGCAGATTTCGTAAGCATTGACGTTAAGGTTTCCGGCAAGGTGACCTATGAAATATATATTGACGATGTTTTCTGGACGGAAAAGAGTGTAAGCAACTGATGCGTGGTATAATTGTTAAGGGCATTGGCGGACTTTACACCGTTATGTCGGACGGAGAAAAATATGAATGCAGTGCAAGGGGTAAATTCCGCCAAAAGGGAATGCTTACCCCGGTTATTGGTGACAGGGTGGAGTTTTCGGTCACAGAATCAGAAGGCTGTGCAATTGAAAAAATTTATGAGCGTGAAAGCTTTTTAATTCGCCCGAACGTTGCAAATGTTAATCAGCTTTTAATTACATTTGCGGCGGTAAGTCCTAAGCCGGATCTTCTTTTGGTGGATAAGCTTACCGTTGCCGCCACGGGTCAGGGCATAACGGCCATTATATGCATAACGAAGGGCGATATAGGCGAAACAGAGGCTTACAGAAGCATTTATGAAAATGCCGGGTTTAAGACTATAGTAACCGGTTTTGGACTGCAGGGCGCGGAAGAGGAACTGGATAAGCTTACAAGGGGTAAAATTACCGCCCTTGCCGGCTGTAGCGGTGTGGGAAAATCCACGCTGATTAATTCAATTCAAGGTGCGGTTAGAATGGAAACCGGCGCAGTAAGCAGAAAAACGGAGCGGGGAAGACACACAACCCGCCACGCGGAGCTTTTAACTCTTGAAAACGGCGGCTATATTTTGGATACGCCGGGCTTCAGCTCGTTCGAGGCAATTGAAAGCGGCCGACTAAGTGATTATTTTAGGGAGTTTGCGCAGTTTGAGCCGTGCAGGTTTTCAGATTGCGCGCATATTAATGAGCCGGGCTGTGGAATTTTACGCGCGGTGAAAGAAGGAAAAATAGCTGAAAGCCGATATGAAAGCTATGTTAAAATTTTAAATGAGCAAAAGGAAAGGGAGCGTTACAGATGATAAAAATTTCACCGTCCGTATTGGCGGCGGATTTTTCAAAGCTCGGCGAGGAGATTAAAAAAATCGAGAAGGCCGGGGCAGACCTTGTTCATGTTGATATTATGGACGGAATGTTTGTTCCCAACATTTCATTTGGAATGCCGGTGCTTAAGGCAATAAGAGCGTGCACCGACCTTCCGTTGGATGTGCATTTGATGATTGAAGAGCCGGAGCGCTA
This sequence comes from uncultured Ruminococcus sp., assembly GCA_964542085.1. Classification (GTDB taxonomy): domain Bacteria; phylum Bacillota; class Clostridia; order CAKSNL01; family HGM11501; genus HGM11501. The sequence continues at coordinate 7,226 of CAZITC010000027.1, forward strand.
TATTGATGAAATACGCGGCCTCGGCGCGGATATTATAACAGTGCATGCCGAGGCAACTGTGCATCTTCACAGGGTACTGCAAAGCATAAAATCATCCGGTGCGAAGGCCGGCGTTGCGCTTAATCCTGGAACGTCACCTTCGGAAATTGAATATGTTCTTGGCGAAGCGGATATGATTTTGGTGATGACGGTAAATCCGGGATTCGGAGGACAGGGATTTATCGAAACAATGTGTGATAAGGTAGCCAAGGTGCGTGAAGCGGTGGGACCCGATAAGGATATTGAGGTTGACGGTGGAATAAGCGCGGCAAATATTGAAAAGGTGGCCAAGGCCGGTGCCAATGTTTTTGTTGCAGGCTCTGCAATTTTTAACGCAGAATCTGCCGAGGAAGAAATAAATAAAATGAAAAGGCAAGCGGTAAAGGCATGAGGCAAGCGTTGATAATTGCCGCCGGCAATGCAGGAAAAATTAACGCCGACGGGGCAGAATTTGTTATTGCGGCCGACGGAGGATACGACACGGCACTTGAGCAAAAAATAACGCCTGACCTTTATGTGGGGGACGGCGACTCGGTAAAAAGCGACAGTATTTTTTGCGAAAAGGTTTTGCTCAATAAGGATAAGAATTTTACGGATACGGAATGTGCCGTGACAGAGGCAATAAAAAGGGGCTTTGACAAACTTATAATCTATGGGGCAACCGGAACGCGGCTTGACCACACTCTGGCAAGCATATTCATGATGAAAAAATATCGCGATTGTGATATAAGAATTATTGACAGTAATAACGAAATAAGGCTTATAACAAAAAAAACAGTTCTTCGCGGATATGCCGGAAAAACCGTTTCCTTTATACCGGCGGACAGTGAGGTTTCAGGTCTTACCTTGGAAGGGTTTAAATACCCGCTTTATAGAAAAAGCATAAAGCTGGGAACAACGCTTACCGTAAGCAATGTTGTGACCGAGGAGACGGCGACCGTTGAAACCGAAAGCGGAGAGCTTTTAATGATAACAGCAAAGGATTGAAGCACGTGAAAAAATATTTGACCGAGGCGCACGCACATGTGTTACCGGAAAGCGGATGCAGTCACATTCAGCCGGAGGAACTTGGAAAAATTTATGCTCAAAGGGGATTTGATACGGTTGTTCTTACAAACCACTTTAACAGTAGCTCATCTCCCGATGATTATTTGAAGTGTTTTTATCGCACAAAGAGTGCGGCGGAAAAACACGGTGTAAATATTGTGCTGGGCATGGAAATTCGGTTTATTTCCGAAAATATGAACGACTATCTGGTTTACGGAATTTCCGATGAGGATGTTTATACGGCACACAGCCTATCCTACGGGAGCTATAATGAATTTTATACACAATTTAAAAACGAGAAAAATGTAATTGTTCAGGCGCATCCCTTTCGCTCCGGCATGACCTTGGCGGATGTGAATTATATAGACGGGATTGAAGCGTTCAACCTTCACCCCAGACAGGCCTCGGCCTCCGGTCTTGGGGCGCGCTTTATTTCGGAGCATGAGGGATTAATAGCCACCGGTGGGTCGGACTTTCACTTTATCGGCGGAGAAGGGCTTTGCGCAACGATAAGTGAAATACCGATTAAAAGCTCCTTCGATTTTGCAAGTGTCTTAAAAAGCGGAGCATACAGCTTAAGAGTTGGAAATTTTGAAATAATAAAACAAAAATAACGGCATCACAGCCGTTGTTTTTGTTTTAAAACCACGGTAAAGTCACTACCTTCTTCCGGGATGCTTTTTACACTGATTGTGACGCCGTGAAGATTGAAAATGTTTTTCTGCTCAGCATATATTCGTGCTCGTAGCGGTTAAACCCCTCAATTGCCATGAGTGGCACCTCCTTTGTACTCTGAATATAGCACAAAGGTTAAATTAAGGATAACCGAAAGTAAATAATCTGAAATTAGGTTGAAAAGCTTCGCACACGCTTACGAT
>CAZITC010000028.1:0-885 GCA_964542085.1 uncultured Ruminococcus sp.
TATTATGTATTTGTTCAATTGCGGCACCTCCCCTTAGGCCATAATATGCCAAGGCAGGCGCACATGTTAATATTATTTTATAAGCTCCTGCGCAACAGTGTAAATTTTATCCGTTGCATCAAATATTGCCGCTGTTTTTGCCTTTTGTCCCATTTCAGCAAGAACAGCCTTGTCGTTTATTAAGGTTTTTATTTGAGCGTCTAACTTAACGCCGGTAAGCTCATCATCACGCATAAGCACCGCCGCACCCCTGTCCGAAAGGTATTTCGCATTATATTCCTGATGATTATGCGCTACATTCGGACTTGGCACAACAATGGACGGCTTGCCCGATGCCGCAAGCTCCGACACGGTGACTGCGCCAGTGCGGCACACAATAAGGTCTGCCGCCGCAAATGCAAAATCCGTGTTGTAAATATATGGCATTATCGTAACGTTTTTCGGTACCTCAGCACCGGCCTCACGGATTTTTTCCATTACACCCTCATAATTTCTTTCTCCGGTGGATGCAATTATGTTATAGCCCTCTGCCAGATTTTTAATCACAATCTCGGAGAGAGCATCGTTAATGCTTCGTGCCCCCAGACTTCCGCCCATGATGAGCACCGTGGGCGCATCGTCCAAGTCAAACTTTATTCTGCCCTCGTAGCTTGTTACCTTAAGAAGGTCTGCACGCACGGGATTCCCCGTAAGTGCTATTTTTTTATGCTTCCTTAAATAGCTTTTAGTTGTGTCAAAGCTTGTTGCCACAACCGAAACCTTATCCGCCAAAAGCTTTACCGTAAAGCCCGGAAATACGTTTTGCTCATGTATTATTGTTGGCACGTCCATCTTGCTTGCAGCATACAAAAGCGGGCCGCAAACATATCCGCCGGTGCCAATGAC
>CAZITC010000028.1:895-9040 GCA_964542085.1 uncultured Ruminococcus sp.
CCGTCGGAAACAGCCTTAATCGCTTTTATTGCATACACAATGTTTTTGGGCGAGACTGAACGCTTAAAACCGTACACATCAATATATTTTATTTCAATATTTTGTGCCGGAACAAGCTTTTTTTCAAGTCCGTGCTCCGTTCCTATGTATAATATTTCAGACTCAGGCTCTTTTTCCTTTATATATTTTGCAATTGCAATCGCGGGGTTAATGTGTCCACCGGTACCGCCGCCCGATACTATTACTCTCATAAAAAAACATACCTTTCTATTTCACGCTGTGTATAACACTTGCACCTATTTTTTGATACCTGGATATATTGAGCACCAGCCCTGTTGCTATAAGCATAAAGAGAAGCGACGTGCCACCCGACGAAAAGAAGGGAAGCTGCATTCCCGTGGAGGGCACCGCATTTGTTACAACGGCAATGTTAATTACCACCTGAAGCCCAATCATTGCCGATACTCCAAAGGCAATCATGCATCCGAACATATCCCTTGAATTTAACGCAATCTTTATTCCGCGCCAAACAAACAGCGCAAACATAAGCATAACAACCAAGCCGCCGAATATTCCCATTTCCTCACATATAACCGCAAAAATATAGTCATTCGAGGCCATGGGCAGCCAGCTGTACTTTTGCCTTGACTGACCGAAACCGACACCGAAAAGTCCGCCGGAGCAAATAGCATAAAGCGAATTTAGTATTTGCCAACCGTAACCCAAGGGCTCATTTTCCGGGTGCATATAGCCCAAAAGTCTTTTTATTCTGAACGGCTCCTTCGCAATTAGCCCGATAACACCGGCAACGCCCAAAACACCGATTGTTACAATGTGGGTTTTTTTCATGCCGTAAGCAAATAGCATTACAAAGCCGATTGCGCATATTATAAGTGCACCGGACAGGTGCTTTTGAAGTGCCGCACCGGCCGCCGGAATTAAAATTGCAATTTCCGCACGCCACTCATATAAAAGCCTTTGAAGCTTTGACATTTTGCGCATATTACGCTTTTTTTCCGTGCTAAGCATATCGGCCAAATAAATAATAAGCGCAATTTTCATAATTTCCGTCGGCTGAACGGAAACGGGGCCGATAATAATCCACCGTGTTGCGCCCAGTCTTTCCTGGCCGATAAACGGCGTCAAATAAACAAGAATAACAGAAACCCAATACAAGGCCGCCGACCACTTTTTCAAAAAGGTGTAATCCTTATAGTTTGCAACGGCAAGCATGCAGGCAAAGCTTCCGGCCGCTATAATGCAATTTTTAATTATTCCCTTATAAGGATTTTCCGAGCTGACAGACTCCGGTGTTCCGGCGCTTATCAGCATTAAAAGTCCGGCGCAGGTTAAAGCACAAAGCAAAATGAGATAAATTCCGTCAATCTCTCCCCTTCTGCGGAGCCGTTTATTCAATTTCTCATTTTCTTTTGCGCTCAAAGCCGCCTTGCTCAACGTTTCTTCCTACCTTTCTTAAAATGTACCGGTCATTATCAGGGCACAAATTACGCCGCAGATTGCCGTTACGGCCGTTGCAACAGCAACAATTTTAACCTCAGACCAGCCCTTTTTTTCAAAATGATGATGAATAGGCGTCATAAGAAAAATTCTTTTTCCACCCGTCAATTTAAAATATGTTACCTGAATTATAACCGAAAGCGTTTCCGTTAAGAAAACCAGTCCCGACAAAATCAAAGCAAGCTGTATTCCCATTGCACAGGCCGAAGCTCCGATTACACCGCCCAAAAACAGCGAGCCGGTATCTCCCATAAACACCTTTGCCGGATATTTATTATAAAACAGAAATCCTAAAACGCCGCCGATTACCGCCATCAAAACAATAAGAAGCATATCAAATTCAAGCTTATATGCCGCGAAGGCGAAAAATGCCATGGAGCACACGGCCGCAGAGCCGGCCAAGCCGTCAATTCCGTCCGTAAGATTTACGGCGTTTACCGTAGCGAGCATAACGAAGGTGTTGAAAATAATAACGAAGAAGGATAAGTCCAAATTACGTCCCAAAACATTTATCGCTCCGCCGTTTTCACTGTAAAGCAGTACGGAAAAGGCCACACTTATAATCGACTGTGAAAGAAATTTTTTTCCGGCGGTAAGTCCTAGATTTCTTTTTTTAATTACCTTAATATAATCATCGCAAAATCCTACGACGCCGAATAAAAGTGAGGTAAGCAAAACAATCGCTCCGGTATTATCAAAAGCCCCTGAAAGCACCGTAATAATAATCGCCGCCGGAACTAAGCCCAACATAAATATGAACGCACCCATGGTCGGCGTGCCGCTTTTCTTTTTATGCCAGGCAGGACCCTCTTCTCTTATTTGCTGGCCGAAGCTTGCTTTCTTTAGCCCTGCAATTATTGAAGGGCCGATTAAAAGTGCTATTACAAGTGCAATTAAAAGTGCAAGACATCCGTATATAAATGTATTCATTTTCTCACCTAATTTTCAAGTATGTTTTTTATAACTTCTCTTTCATCGTAATGAATTTTCTGTCCGCCTATATCCTGATAGGTTTCGTGACCCTTGCCGGCAAGAACAACCACATCGCCCTTTTGCGCAATTCCCAAGGCATAGGCAATGGCCTCCGTTCGGTCAACAATCACTTTGTACTTATTTTCCGCACCGACCATTCCGGAAACAATTTCGTCAACAATAGCCTCCGGCTTTTCCGTTCTCGGATTGTCACTGGTTACAACAGCAAAGTCCGAATACTCAGCGGCAATACTTCCCATTATCGGACGTTTTTTTGCATCCCTGTCGCCGCCGCAGCCGAAAACCGCAATAACACGCTTTTCAGCAAAGCCTTTAACGGTTTTAAGAATATTCAAAAGTCCGTCGGGCGTATGAGCATAGTCTATCATAACGGTATAATCGGTATCGGTGGGCACAATTTCTGCCCTTCCCTTAACACCACGCACAATCAAAAGTCCCTTGGCAATATCCATATCCGAAAGCCCGAGCATTGCAGTCGCGCCTATCCCGGCAAGAGCATTGTATACCGAAAACTCTCCCGGAATTGCCATTTTCATCGGCACCTCAGATGAGCCGTACCTCCAGGTAAAGCCGATTCCGCGCTGTGAATATAAAATTTCCTCCGCCTTCATATCCGCGTGTTTTTTTATGCCGTAGGTAACCGTTTTTCCTGTCGCGGCCTTTTTCATAACCTTGGCATAGGGGTCATCCTCATTAATAACAGCGTATCTGCACATTGCAAAAAGCCTTGCCTTCGCAGCGGCATAATCGGCCATATCCTTATGGTAATTCAAATGGTCCTCTGTTAAATTGGTGAAAACGCCCACCTCAAACTTAAGCCCCTCGCACCGCGAAAGGGCAAGCGCATGGCTGGAAACCTCCATAACGACATATTTACAGCCTGCATCCGCCATCTTGGTAAAAATTGAATGAAGTTCCAAGGCCTCCGGCGTTGTTCCGCTGGAGGCAAGTTCCTCATTGCCTATAAGATAATGGTTTGTTCCGATAAGTCCTGTTTTTTCACCCTTCAGCTCCAATATTTGTTTTATAATGTGCGTTACGGTTGTTTTGCCGTTTGTACCCGTAACTCCGATTATTTTGAGCTTTTTATGGCTTTGGCCGTAAAGATTTGCCGCCGCATACGCCAAAAGCACGCGAGTGCTTTCGCACAGAATAAGCGCCGCGCCAAAGCTTTCGCACTCTCTTTCCGCAATAATCGCAACTGCGCCATTTTTAACAGCCACCTCGATAAATTCATGCCCGTCGCGCCCCAAGCCGGTAAGCGCAACGAAAACATCGCCCTTTTTTATTTTTCTCGAATCAGTTTCAAGGCCTTCCACTTCCATGGAAATGTTGCCTGAAATAACCCTGAAGCTTGTTCCTTCCAATATAGTATCAAGTTTCATGCCTTTCCCCCTGTCAATCCACGTCCTGAAACATAAACTTCACGTAAACCACCGTGCCGCGCTCTGCCAAGGTGCCCGCTTTCGGGCTTTGCTCCACGGCAACCGCTCCGACATTAACGCTGTTTCCCACATCGGACATTCTGAAATTCAGCCGCGCATTTTTTATTGTTGACTCTGCATTTGCCCGACTCATATTAACAACATCCGGCACGGTAACAAGCTCAGCTTCCGAGTCGGAATCGGTATAAGCGATTATTTCCGAGCCCTCCGAAAGCATTATGCCGCTTTTCGGCTGTTGGTCGGTTACGCTTTCGCCGCTTCCGATAACGGTAAGCTTGAATCCGCTTTTATCAGCGGATGCGCGCGCCTTTTCCACCGTCATTCCGGAAAGTTCCGGAATATAGCTTCCGGTGGTAAGAATTTCACTTTCGCTGTATTGCGCTTCAATGCCCATATATCTTAAAATATCATCCAAAACAAGCCCGGCTGTAGGTGCCGCAATCTGTCCACCGCTCGCGGTAAGGTTGCCCTCGCCGACTCCGGGAGTTGGCTCGTCAAGCATTACCAAAACAATGACCTCCGGGTCGTTTGCCGGCGCAAAGCCACAAAAGGATGCAATTTTTTTACCCTCGGAACGGGGCTGTTTTTCACTTGTTGCAGTTTTTCCGCCTATTCTTTGGCCTGAAACACGCGCTCCGCCGCCTGTTCCGTTTTTAACAACGCCCTCTAAGTAGCTGCGCATCAGCTCGCTTGTTTGCTCAGAAATAACACGTCTTACAACCGTGCGCTCCGTTGACTCGGTAACCTTACCGTTGACGTCCCTATATTCTTTCACAATTCTGGGCTTCAAAAGCTCTCCGCCGTTTATAACAGCACTTGCGGCCGTTATCATTTGAAGGGGCGTTACATTTATGTTCTGTCCGAAGGATGCCGTTGCAACGTCAACATCGGCATAGCTTTCGCGCACAATCGGCTCTGCCTCACCCGGAAGCTCAATACCCGTTTTTTCTTCAAAACCAAAGGCCTTGAAATATTTACGGAATGTTTCGCCGCCCATTTTAAGGCCGATGGACATGAACACGCAGTTACATGAATTTGCCAGACCAAGCTCCAAATTCTGAACGCCGTGGGGATTATAGTAGCGCCAACACTTTATATCCCAGCCGCCGACCCTCATGTATCCGGGGCAGTTAAACGTATCCGTCACCGTAATCAAGCCTTCCTCCAGGCTTGCAGCCGCAGTTATCATTTTGAAAACAGAGCCCGGCTCATATGTATCGGAAATAGCCTTGTTGCGCCACTGCTTATTTTGCGCCGTTGCCCATGCCGCATTCCTTTCCTCCTCCGGAAGCTCGGCAATGCGCGCCTTTTCCTCTTCATCGTAAATTTCAAACGGGCTGTTGGGGTCATAACCGGGCGTAACGGCCATTGCATAAATTTCAGCGGTTTTAGGATTCATAACGATAAGACAGCCCTCGTTTTGAACGCCGTATTTTTCCACCGCCTCGGAAAGCCTGCTTTCCGCGATATGCTGAATTGTTTCATCAATTGTCAAAACAATGCTTTTTCCGTCCTCCGGGTCAATATACTGCTCATATGCATAGGGAAGCTCGGATTGACCTGCGGAAACGGCAACGCTTTTTTTGCCGTCCTTTCCGGATAAAACACTGTCGTAACTTATTTCAATTCCGTCCAGTCCCTGGTTGTCATAGCCTGTGAAGCCCAAAAGATTTGCCGCAAGAGAGCCGTAAACGTAATTTCTTTTTGTGTCCTCTTCAAGCATAATACCCCTTTTGTCGGAAAGGCTTTTAATGGCCGCTGATTGCTCACGGCTTATACGCTTTTTAAGCCGCTCATAACTGCTTTCCTTTTGCGTAACCGCATAAACCTCCTCGTAGCTCATGCCGAGAATTTCCGAAAGGTCAGATGCTACCTTCTCGGCGCGCTCATACTTTCTTATGGTTACCGGGTCCAAAATCACAGTGTCGGCCGAAACGCTTACTGCAAGCTGTTTACCGTTGCGGTCATATATTATTCCCCTTTTTGCGGCAACGGTTATATCCTTGGTTTGCTGTGCGGTTGCAGCTTTTGAATATTCCTCGCCGTGGGCAACGTTAATATAAATAAGCCATATTACCAAAAGTGACAATATAATCGTAAACGCTATGGCAAGATTTTTCATTCTTTTTTTTACGGAAAGAACTGTCATAATTACCCCTTATTTCACAAAAAACGACTGTATCAATTAAACGGAAAAATGCCGCAGTGATAAATCAGCCTTAAAACGGCTGTTTTATCCTTATGCAGCATATCCTCAATTATGATTTCAGCTTGCCGATCCTTCGGCCATGCCGAAAAGCCGACTGAAAAAATTTCCGCCGGAAACACTCCGACTGTCAGCCCTTGCAACTGTTATATATACAATTTGATCCTTGGTGGGTGCCGCCATTCCGTATTCCTCGGTGGCAATACGTTCCACATTCGAAAGGTCAATTATTCTGTCACGCTCTATTTCAAGGCTTACCATTTCAGCCTCCGCATCCGAAAGATGCTTTTTCATTTCCTGAAGCTCATTATTAAGAACGGATATTTTTGCATAACGAAGCACAATTGTAAGTGCAACAGCCATAATAAGAAGCATGGTGCCGATTATTTTTTTCTTCTTTGCCTTAACAAAGCTTTCATATTTCGGGTTGTCACGTCTTTGAAGTCGTTCCTCTTCACGTTCCTTTATTTTTATGCGATAAGCATTATTCCCGTTATAATCGCTCACCTTTTATTTTCCTCCTCTGTAAAAGCTAATTATATTTTCTCCGCAATTCTAAGTTTAGCGCTTTTTGCCCGCGGATTGTTTTCCATTTCTTCCTCTGACGGAATAATGGGCTTTCTTGTTATTATTTTAAGCTGAGGCTTGTTTTGGCAAACACAAACCGGAAAATCCGGTGGACACGTGCAACCCTTTTCAAGCTTTTTAAATTCTTCTTTAACAATCCTGTCTTCCAAGCTATGGAAGGTTATAATGCCTATTCTTCCACCCTTGTTCAAAAGGCTGACGGCTTTTTTTATTACCTCGCTAACGGCAGAAAGCTCACCGTTAACCTCAATCCTTATTGCCTGGAATGTTCTTTTTGCCGGGTGACCTCCCTTTTCCCTTGCACCCTCCGGCACAGCGGCGCGAATTGCATCCACCAACTCGAAGGTTGTTTTCACCGGTCTGTTTTTTATTATAAACTGGGCAATCCGTTTTGCCCAACGCTCCTCACCGTAAAGCCCGATTATCCTTGTAAGTTCCCTTTCCGAATAGGAATTAACCACATCGTATGCCGAAAAAGAGGCCGAACGGTCCATGCGCATATCCAACGGTGCATCCTTCATATAAGAAAAGCCGCGCTCCGGAACATCCAGCTGAGGGCTGGAAACGCCCAAGTCCGCCATTATTCCGTCAAATCCATGTATTCCGTTTTCTTCTGCACACAGGTCAATATCCTTAAAATTGCTGTGCACGGTTATAACCCTGTCGCCAAAGACCGAAAGCCGTTCTCTCGCGGCACCGAGTGCCACCTCGTCACGGTCAATCCCCATAAGCACGGCCTTGTCGGTAAGCTGTAAAAGCCTTTCCGCATGGCCGGCACCACCCAGCGTCATATCGCAGTAAATGCCGTTTTTATCGGTAATGATACCGTCGGTAAGCTCATTTTTTAAAACTGAAATGTGTTCAAAATCAGTCATTTCTAATCTTCTCAACTTCCTCGGCCGCCGCCTCTAAGGTGTTTTCGGGGTCGTTAATATAGCTCTGCCACTTAGCGGTATCCCAAATTTCAATTTTATCCAGTGCGCCGATAATGCTTACCTCTTTATCAATTCCGGCATAATTGCGCAAAATCGGCGGAACAAGCATTCTTCCCTGCTTGTCAATGTTCAAATCCATGCCACCAGCCGAAAGGCTTCGGTTAAGCCTTCTGTGACTTCTATCGGTTTCATGCTCAAGGTTTTCAAGCATTTTTTCAAGGCACTTTTGCCAGCCCTCATCGTCATAAACGGTTAAGCAGCCGTCATAGCCCCTTGTAATGTGGCAACGCTCACCCAAAAGCTCACGGAATTTTGCAGGCAGTATAACCCTTCCCTTTTCATCCAATGAATGTTCATATTCTCCGTAAAAAATATTACCCGGCATACTACCCGCCTCCTTTCGCTTCCAAATCGCTCCACTTTTCACCACAATGTTACTATTGTTACACCATGTTAATGC
>CAZITC010000029.1:0-9037 GCA_964542085.1 uncultured Ruminococcus sp.
GAATCCGACTTTGTGTATTTTACCGCAACCTCATTTTCATCCAAGCTTTTGTTGGAGTCAATCATGGTAAATTCCGTTCCCACTATAACGGCGTAAATCTTTCTTGAATATTCCGTCGATGAGGAAGATGAGGAGGAGCCTCCTCCTCCGCCTCCACCGCCGCCTCCGCCACCGCTGGGCTTTTTGTTCGAGGATGAGGAGCCGCCTATGGGATCAAGGCCGCTAATGGACGCAACCTTGTTTTCAGGTACAGAATATGCGTTATTCATAAGAATTGCAACGCTTGCCCTTGTTATTGCCGCAGAGTTTTCACCCTTATGCAGTGAGCCTGTTAAAAGCTTTTTCTGAAGAGCAACCTGCATAAATCCGTCCGGATAGGTATAATCGGTGTAGTTGAGCGAGCACATAATCATTTTAACCGCCTGCTCATAGGTTACCGGGTCATCCGGCTTAAATGTGCCGTCCGGGAAGCCGGAGATTATTTTCAAGTCCTTTGCAACCTTTATGTAAGCCTTTGCCCAGTGTGAGGAACCGCCAACATTATCTACATCCGGGAAGCCGGAGTCCAAATTAACGGCCGTTTCCGCGCCGGCAACAAAGGAAACAATTATCTTTGCAAATTCAGCCCTGGTAAGGGTTTGCTCACCCTTAAAGGTACCGTCCGGAAAGCCGGAGATTACCTCATTATCCACAAGCTTTTCAACCGCCTTGCCCAACTCGGAGTTATAGTCCACATCCGAAAATGTGATGGCGTTTCCCGTTTTTGTATCGGCCGGAAGCGTTGCTGCATCCGCCGAGCTTGAAACCGATGAAGAAGCCGCCTGTGTGTCCTGTGCGGCTGTGCCGGTTGTATTAGCCGTTCCGGTCGCCGTGCTTGTTGTGTCGGTCGTGTCGGTTGTTCCCGCACTCTCCGCGGCAAGCACGCAAGGCAGGCTTAGCATACACAGTGCAAGCACAAGGCAAATTAATTTTTTCATTGCCGTCATGAAAGTCCCTCCAATGTTTTAATTTTTCTCTTTTACTATACTATAAAATCGGCTTCAAGTCAAATGTATTTTTTTCATTTTTCTTCTTTTTTTCACGGTTAGGATTAAAATCACCGCTCCCACCGCCGCCAGAGCAAGTGAAAGCGAGGCGGAAACGCGGATTTCGGTACCCGGAATATACAGGCTGTCCGTTCTTAGATTTTCCACGAAAAAGCGTACAATTCCGTACCAAATAATGTAAAGATTTGCACGAAGCCCGTCATAATTCACGCGGCGGCTTATTAAAAGGATAACCAAAAAGCCCAGTGCGTTCAATGCCGATTCGTAAAAAAACGTGGGGTGAAATGGCCCGGCGCCGTTGATGTGCATACCGAGCAAAAAGCTGTCCGAGCACAAAACGCCGTGCGCCTCGCCGTTGACAAAGTTGCCCCAGCGACCGATTGACTGGCCGATCAAAAAGCCCATGGCCGTTATGTCCAAATAGTGAAGGGCGGAAAGCTTTTTCACCCTGGTGTAAATAACCACGGTCAAAACCGCGCCGATTACGCCGCCGTAAACGGCAAGGCCGCCGTTCCAGATTTCAAAAATCTCCCACAAATTATCCTTATAGCTTTCAAAGGAGAAAATAACGTAATAAATCCGCGCGAAAATAACCCCCACCGGAAGGCCGATTAAAATCATGTTGGTTAAATCGTCACCGGCGGAGCGGCGCTTCTCCTCGCGGCTTACAAAAAGCCAGGCAAGAAGAAAGCCGGCGCAGATTATTAAGGCGTAGTAATAAATTCCGCCGCCCATGGCATCAAACTCCACAATGCGCCTGTTCATTAAAAGGTCAACGCCGAGGTTTTTAAACTCCACGTGCGTTTTCATTCTTTAAGCCCGCCCTTCGGGTAAACTGCCGAAAGCACCGCACGTGCAGAGTCAAAGGAGGCTGAAAGCACCTCATTCGCCCCCTCCGGCTCCAAGCCTAAAACACTTGTGGCATAAGCGGCGTAATTTGCGTTCTTAAGCGAAAAGTGAAGAAGTGCGTTGGCATATTCCGATACCGAGTCATAAGCCAAAAGTGCATTGCCGCGGCAAACCTTCTGTGCCCGCAAAAATTCCTCCTCGGTAATGCCGGTGCGTCTTTTTTCATCTACATATTCCTTAACGCGGCTAAAAACCTCATCAGGGTTTTCACTTTCGCCGGAAACGGCCGTAAAGCCATAGCTTTCCGTGCGCTCACAGGAATAGGAAAAGCTGTCGTTGATAAGACCGTCATCATAAAGCTCGTTGTATAAGCGGCTTCCCTTGCCGAAAAGAATTTCGGATAAAACGGTGAGCATTGCCTCCTCCTCGGTTCGCGTGTTCTCGCATGTATCCTTATCAAAACCCTTTTGCTTGAAAGCAATTACAAACTGCGGAGTGCCGATGTCAAACTCCGCCTTTATTTTCTCCTTGGCAACCTCTAAAGGCTCCTTTTCGAAAAAGCGCTCTGCCTCCGCATTTTTACTTTTCTTTGGCAAGCGGTCGGAAACGTACAAATAAAGCTCGTCCGGGTCCACATTGCCGACGGCAACAAGCACCATATTTTCCGGCGCATAAAAGGTATTGTAGCACTTGTAAAGAAGCTCCGGTGTGATTTTTGCAATACTTTCATCCGTTCCCGCAATGTCAATATTAACGGTGTTTACACTGTACATTGCACGAAGCGCGTTAAAGTAAACGTTCCAGTCCGGGTCGTCATTGTACATACGTATTTCCTGGCCTATTATGCCGCGCTCCTTTTCCACCGTTTCATTTGTAAAATAAGGATGCATGGTGTAGTCCAAAAGAATATCCAGACATTCGTAAAAGTCCGAGGTTGTTCCGAAGAGGTAGGCCGTTTCCGTAAAGCCGGTAAAGGCGTTTGCATCCGCTCCGTGCTCAGAAAAGCGGTCAAACACAATTTCGCCGTTCTCCTGGTCAAACATCTTGTGCTCCAAGTAATGTGCAATTCCGTCCGGAAGGCAAATCTCTTCCTTATCACCCGCGGCCTTAAAGCGGTTTACCACCGACCCGAAGCGCGTGCCCAAAATTGCATAGCTTTTGGTAAAGCCCTTTTTTGGCGCCACAATAATTTTAAGGCCGCTTTCGTGTGTTTTTTCATAAACCCCTTCCATTGTATCGGGGTAACAGCATGCTTCCATTATCATTATTTTTCATCTCCTTTAAGAAAATAAATAAGCGAAGGCTTGACGTTTTTTGCAACGGCCTTTACCTCCTCCGCGCTGACGGAGGAAATAAGCTTTACCTGCTCCTCAGGCGTTAGGCAGGTTCCGGAAATAATTTGCCCGAGTGCAAAGCTCATTATCGCGCCGAGTGAATCCGGCACCGAGGCATATTGGTTGATAAGCTGTTTTTTCGCAAGCAAAAGCTCTGTTTCAGTAATTTCACCGGCGGTTAAAAGGTCAAACTGTGCCATAATTTCGTCCCGTGCTTTTTCAAAGTTTTCGCACTCTATTCCGCTGTTGGCCATAACAAGTCCGGCCTCGCGGCGGTAAAAGGACGAAGCATAGTAAGCAAGGCTCAATCTTTCACGAACATTCATGAAAGGCATATTGGTTGATAAGCTGTTTTTTCGCAAGCAAAAGCTCTGTTTCAGTAATTTCACCGGCGGTTAAAAGGTCAAACTGTGCCATAATTTCGTCCCGTGCTTTTTCAAAGTTTTCGCACTCTATTCCGCTGTTGGCCATAACAAGTCCGGCCTCGCGGCGGTAAAAGGACGAAGCATAGTAAGCAAGGCTCAATCTTTCACGAACATTCATGAAAAGCTTGGAGGCCGGACTGCCGCCGAAAACGGTGTTGCACACCGTCATCGCCGCGTGCTCGCTGCTTCCCGGCGCATAGGCCGGAAGAGAATAGCCCACGCAAAGCTTGCCCTGTGCAATGCTCATGCTTTCGGTAACGGTTGAAAGCTCCATTGCCGGTATGGGAGGTGATACGGGGCGCTCCTCCTTCCTATCCGGAAGGTGTGAAAACGCCTTTTTTACCGCCTCGGTCGCCTGCTCGGCACGAACGGAGCCGGCAATAATAATATCAATGGGGCAATCGGCAATTACCTCGTCATAGCGCTCTAAGGTTTGCTCGGCCGTAAGAGCGGAAAGCTCCTCCGCAAAGCCGTTTTCCGGCACCGAGGCCGGGTGTCCCTTCGCCATGTGGGCAATGCAACGGCGCATTGCATAGGCTCTTTTGTCGTTTTTTTCGCCCTCAATGCGCTCGGCAAGCTGTTTTTTTGCGCTGTCAAAATATTTTCCGTTTGCCGGTCGAATGGGATTTAGCACCATATCGAAAAGCAGCTCCAATCCGTCGCAAAAGGGCTTATCGGTATCCGGCTTTTCACGGTCAGGGTCGCTTGGATAGCTTATATAATCGGTGTATCTGTCCGTCACGCCCTTTAGCACAAAGGAAATAATGTGGTCTGCCTCATGCGCCGTGCTTTCGGCTGAAACCGTAGCGCCCAGACATTCGGAAAGCCTTTCGTACATGGCCGCTCTGTTCGGAAAGCCCGTGCTTCCTTGCTTAAGCAAAAGCGGAATAAGCGCGTTTTTTGTGGCATCTTCCGCGCATTTCGGAGTGTGAATAAACACCCCGGCACGGTAGCCCTTAAACTTTCTTTCCGGAATAAGCCACAGGTTTATTCCCTTTTTTATTTCTGTACGCGTCATCAAATTTTCGTGTGTTTTCATCTGTTTTCACGCCTTTCTTATTATTTTTTTGCCAGCTTGATTGCAAGCTCGGCCACTTTTTTCGCCGCATCCGGATGGCCGAAGCGCAAAAGGGGCGTGTGCTCACCCTCAAAGCGGCCTCTGTCGGAATAAAGCGTATAAACGGCCTCATCAATTTTAAACGTATCGCTAACCGCAAGAGCAAGGCCGGAATTTAGCAAAAACTCCAAATTTCTTGTTTCCTGACCCGGTATGGGATTAACCAAAATCATGGGCAGCCTTTTTGCCAAGGCTTCGGACACCGAAAGTCCGCCCGGCTTTGTAACAATAAAGTCCGCGGCATCCATCATAAGGCTTACCTTGTCCGTAAAGCCGTGAACAAACACCTGATGGGAAAATTCGGCCTCGGAAAGCTCGGCGTAATTTTTCTTATTGCTTCCGCAAACCGCAATAATCTGAAAGTCCAGCTCCAGGCGGTCAATCGTTTCAATAAGCCGCGGCACATTGCCGTAGCCCATGGAGCCGGTCATAACAAGCACGGTATCCTTATCCGGAATACCGAGGCGCGCTTTTGCCTCGCTTTTTGAAAGCTTTTCGGAAAACTCGCCGGAAATTGGTATGCCAAATGGGAAAACCTTTTCCTCCGGAATACCCTTTTCCTTGCACTGGAAGGTTAAAAGTGAGCTCGGAACAACGTAAGCATCAAGCTCGGACTCCTGCCAGTAGGGATGCACGGTAAAATCCGTAACAATGCCCACCGAGGGCACATGCCCAAGCTTTCCCTTTTTTTGTGCATATGTAAGCAAAATCGAAGGGAAAACGTGGGTTGCAATCACGGCATCCGGCTGTTTTTGCTCAATGTATTCCGCCACCCTTTTGTAAACAAGCCGTTGCGTTTCCTTGGTAATTCCGGAGCCGAAGGCCCTGTCGTCGGCAATTTTGTAAACCTTGCCGTAAACCTCCGGCAAATATTTTGTGGAAAGCAAATAGCCCTTGTCAATAGTTTCTCCCAGCATGGGTAGAATATGCTTGTAAACATCCATTATTTCACACTCGTGTCCAAGCGCGGTAAGCGCATCGGAAACGGCCATTGCGCACCTGTGGTGCCCTTGTCCCGCCGTAACCGACATAATCAAAAACCTCATCCAAATGCCACCTCTGTTTCAATACATTGATAACTATAAATATTTTATTCATCCTTCATCAGCTTTCCCATGCGCGCATCAAGCTCTGCAGAAAGCTCGGCGCATTTTAAAAGCTCATAAGCCGTAAGCTCAGAATCCTCGGCTTCGTCATTTTTATAGCGAAGCTGGTGCTCCAACGCGGCCCAGCAGTCCATTGCGATTGTACGAAGCTGAATTTCCACGCGCATTTGCTTTTTTTCATCGCTTAGAAAAATAGGCGTTTCCACAATCAAATGCAGGCTTCGATAACCGTTGGGCTTGGGATTTTTTATGTAGTCCTTCATCTTAATAAGGTTAATATCGTCCTGCTTAAGAAGTGCCTCGGAAATTACGTAAACATCGTTCACAGTCATGCAGGTAACCCTGACTCCGGCAACGTCGTTTAGGTTTTCCTCAATGGCGCTGACAGAGAGAGGAAGGCCTTTTTTTCTAAGCTTTCCCTTTATGCTGCCTGCCGATTTAAGCCGTGTTTTAATCGTGTTTATCGGGTTACGGTTGTGGGCTAAGGAATATTCCTCGTTTAACACCTTAAGCTTCGTTTCAATTTCCAGCATGGCGCATTTGTAATAGCGCATAAGCCGCTCAAAGGGCACGGCCTGCTCCTTCAAAAGGTCGAAAAACGTGTCCTCAATATGCTCGCCCAAAAGCTCCCTTGCCCTGTTAATCATCATTTGTAAAATCCACTATCCTTTCATAAATCGCCTCGTTCATTAAAGGAATTTCCTTATTCACCGTGTTAAGGCGCATCATGCTCCCGGGGGCCTCCGGTGAAGCAATGCTGTACTCGTAAAGAACGCGCACGGCCAGTGCATCCGCGGTGTAATAGGATTCCGGAAGGTCGGTCAGTGCCACGGCGTGTCCGTAGGCCGCCTCCATGTTATCGGTTTCCGCATAAAAGCACATAAAGCTGTAGTTGCCGTAGCCCCTTTCGTAATCTGTAAGGCTTGCCGTTGCGCCCAAAAAAACACTTCCCGAAAAAAGCACGGCAAGAAGTACCGCAACAGTGGGCCGGGCAGTTATAAAGCGCGGTCTGACCCTTCGGCGCACAGTCAAACACAGCATTATGTATCCGCCGAAAAGCCCGCCGAAATGCGCCAAATTGTTAATGCTTCCGCCTATGGAATAAAACGTTGTAACGGCAACGGAGAAAAACACATTCGCCGCCATGGAGCGGCTCATGGCCGTGGGATTGATAAAGTGAATGGCGATTACCGCGCCCAGAAGG
Organism: uncultured Ruminococcus sp.; assembly: GCA_964542085.1. Lineage (GTDB taxonomy): Bacteria > Bacillota > Clostridia > CAKSNL01 > HGM11501 > HGM11501. The sequence continues at coordinate 7,082 of CAZITC010000029.1, forward strand.
CCGAAAACCGCGCCGGAGGCACCGATGGACGGATTTTGCATAAAGGCAAAGCTTAAAAGATTGCCCAAAAGTCCGCCGGTAAAATAAACCGCCGCAAAACGCCCCTTGCCGATACCGCGCTCCAAAATAAGGCCGTAAACATACAATGCATAGCAGTTGGAAGCAAGGTGAAAAAGCTCCTCATGCGTGAACATGGATGTTAAAAGCCGCCAATACTGGCCGCCGACCACAGCACCGCGGTGCATGGTTAAAAGCGGCGTAAGATTAATTCCCTTAAGCACGGCAAGCCTTATTATAATAAACACCGCAACGTTTACGGCAATAAGCCAAATTGTAAGCTTCGGTCTGCCGGATGCATAACGTACCGTGCCGTGGGTGTATTTTTCCGCATCGTAAACCTCGCGCTGATTTTGAGTTGCATCCTCAGCGCCGTGTCCGCACACCGGGCAAATGGTTGCATCATCCGGCAAGCACTGCGAGCATACAGAACAGTATTTCATCAAAATCCCCCTTTAATTACATTGATGTTCATAAATATTTCGTAACTTAACCAAGGGCAGTCCCAGCTCCTCCACCCTTTCGCAGGCCGTCTTCACACGCTCGGGCAAATAATCCTCCACCCGGTGGCCGTCAAATCCGACGGACAGGCATATCCCCGAATCGCGAACGACCCTTTGACGGTCGGCATTTTCGAAAAGCTCCTTAACGTAGGCGTGCTCACGGTAGCAGTGAATGGAATCGTAGCTAACGTTCATTTCCCAAAAAATACCGGCATCGGCCAGGTTAGCCAAAAACTCATCAGGGCTTCGTCCTGTTTTTTCGCAATAGCCGAAAAGGTCGGTGTGAGCAATGCCGGCAGGAATGCCAAGCGCCTTTATAAAACCTATGGGGTCGTCCCCCAAAAGTGACTCCTCCGCCCCCAGGTTTTCAATAAGGCAATAGTCGAAGTCCGCAATATCCTTGGGGTCAACCTCAAAATAATCGGGCAATGTTGCAATTTCAATGCCGCACAAAAGCTGTATTTTGCCGGCGTATTCCTTTTTAAGCCCGTCTAACATTTCCTTATATTCTCTTTTTCGGTCAAGTATTCCGTAATTGTGGTCACTTATTCCGAAAAGCTCCACACCTCCGGCAATCGCCGCGTCAATAATGGCGTGAGGGTCGTCCCGTCCGCACTTGGAATAGTATGTATGTGAATGTATATCCATTATCACATTATCACCTCCCATACATTGATAATTATAAATACTTTATTTTTTTACTTTCTGTAACAAAATACACACCGCAAACATAATATGTCATGGGAGGCAAAAAGCCCCCGAAAAAATTTTCCTTATATTAAAAGCTTGAAAGGAGCAAAATCATGTTTGGAAATAACTGCGGATGTATTTGGATAATCGTTATTATTCTCGTTCTTTGTTGCTGCTGCGGCAACGGTAACGGCTGCGGCTGTGACTCCGGCTGCGGAAACAATTGCGGCTGCTGCTGATTTTTCAAAAAATCCTTTGCGGGGCGTTTTTAATGCCCCGCACCTTTTTTATTCAAAGGAAATATTTTGCTCGGCCAGCTTTTTCTTAAGCTCCTTAATTGCCAGAGCGCGGTGGCTGATTTCGTTTTTTTCCTCCCTGCTCATTTCGGCAAAGGTTTTTTCCTTTTCCGGAACGTAGAACACAGGGTCATAGCCAAAGCCGCCGCTTCCCGAGGGCGAATGTGCAATAACGCCTTGGCACACACCCTCCGCAAGGATAACCTCATCCTCCGAAAGAGCAAGCGCAAGGGCACAGGTAAAGCAGGCCTCGCGGTTTTTTTCATCGCCAAGCTCGGAAAAAAGCTTATTGATAAGCTCCTCCCCCGTTGCGCCCTCACCTGCCCAGCGAGCGGAATAAATACCCGGGCGGCCGGAAAGCGCCTTAACCGAAAGACCGGAATCGTCACCTATTGCGGGAATCCCCGATC
>CAZITC010000030.1:0-9025 GCA_964542085.1 uncultured Ruminococcus sp.
CTTCCGGACTCGGACCTCAGCAAAATATTTTACGAAAACGCCGAGAAGCTTCTCGGTATAAAAATATGAGGAGGCTTGTTATGAACAAAAAGCTTGTATTAATGCTTATTTTAACGTCACTTATGTGCTTTTCGGCCTGCACCGAGGCCGATGTGGCAGATGACAGTGCCCAAGGTGAGGCCCAAGGCGAGGTTAGCGCTTCATCCTCCGAAACGGATAACGTGAATAGCGGCACCGTGGGTGAAATGTGGTCTGATATTGATGTTTCTGCCCTTCCCGAAACTGAGGAGGGTGTAATCAGCGTGGACGAAAGCTTTTCCACTCTTACCGATAAGGTTGTCGGCCGCCATGAAAGCGAAAATTTCACCATGGTGCTGACCTTTTATTTTGAGGACGGCAAGGCCGTAAACGGCCATGTGGAAGGTACATATAAAGATATCGCTCAGGCAAAAAGTGTTTACGACAGCTATCTTAAAAACACCGATTATTACGCTAACGTAAAGCGTTCTGAGGGCACAATTACCTATACACACACGGAAAAAAGCTTTGAGGCTTACAACGGAAAAACCATTGAAGAAATAAAACAGTCGCTTACAGAAAGCGGCTTTGAAGTGGAGGAATAATTTTATGAAGCTTGTAACAAACACTGAACTTTTAGGCAATTGGTTTGGCGATAAAAAAGCTGTTGAAATGATAAAAAACGCCGGCTTTGATGCGGTGGATTATTCCATGTTTTCCATGGGCACCGGCTCATCGCCCATGGATAAGGACGATTATAAGGACTACGCCCGCGATTTAAGAAACTATGCCGAGTCCATCGGAATAAGCTTTGTTCAGGGGCACGCCCCCTTCCCCGGGTATGACGTTAACCGTCCGGATTACACCGAAAAAACGCTTCCCATGGTATTCCGCGCAGTGGAGGTTGCAGGAATTTTAGGCATCGAAAAGCTTGTTGTGCACCCGCTCGCTCCCACTCAAATTCCTACGGATGCCGAACTTAAGGAGTTTAACTTCAAGCACTATCGTGCGCTCCTCCCCCTTGCCAAGGAAGGGAACGTTAAAATCTGCCTCGAAAATATGTGGGGCTATGATTCCAAGCGCGGATACATAATGCCGAATGTTTGCTCCTTCGGCAAGGACCTTGCCGAATATTTGGATGAGCTTGACGATGAGCATTTCACCATTTGCCTGGATTTGGGTCATTCCGGTCTGGTGGGCGATGATGCCGCACATGCAATCCGCACTCTCGGCGGCAAGCGCCTGACCGCGCTTCACGTTCACGATAACGATTATAAGAACGACACACATACCCTTCCCTATTACGGTAAAATGGATTGGGAGTCAATAACAACAGCTCTGGGTGAAATTAATTATTCGGGCAACTTCACCTTTGAGGCGGCTCCCTTCTATGCGCGTCTTCCTCATGATGAGGAAATCGTTACCGCCTGTCTTCGCTATATGGCAGATACCGGCCGCTACTTAATGAAGAAAATTGATGCGGCAAGAAAATAAGTAATCACGCACTAAAAAAGTGTTCCGGAACGAGTTTATTCCGGAACACTTTTAATTTTTTAAATACATGGGGGGGTAACGCCCGATAATTACTTATTCACTTTTGCATGACGGAAAGTGCCAGCCAATAATCCCCAAGTCTTTGCACCCGGGCACTGTTTTCGTTAAGGCAATTTTTAACATTACCGCTCGCAAGCCCGGTGCCAAGCATTTTTAAAACCGCTTCCTTTTCAGTCCAAAGCTTTGTAAACTCCGAAGCTTTATCCTTTGAGGCTTCAATCCGCAAAAGCTCCGGCTCATTAAAAACCCTTTCGGCCACGGTACGCTTGTATTCACCGATTTTTTGAATATCCACTCCGACAGGGGCGCTCGCAACGGCACAAACGGCATAACTTCCGGAATGGCTTATGTTAAAATGCACATTTTCACAACCCTTCAAAAAAGGCTTTCCCTGCTCCGTCACCGCAAGATGATTTTCCGCATCAATTCTGAATTCTTTTTTCACAGCCAGTCGCATAAGGATTTCGCCAAGCAGCATTGTGTCCGCATTTTGCTTTATCCTTTGCCTTAAAATCCGCTCTTTTTTTTCGGCTTGAACAAAATTAATAAAAAATTGAAATGTCGTTTCGTCAAGTGGAGCATCTGCCCGCACAGCATAAATCCGAGGTAGCATACCAAAACCTCCGTGAGCTTATTTTACCATAAGACCATTATACCACAGTCTGTACCCAAAAGTCACGGAAAAATTGCAAAATCTTGCTTCTTCATCCTCGACCGACCTTCTGTCAAAACAGTCGACAGGAACAATGCCGTATCTGATGCGTGCAAAGCTCCGTTGTCGGAGCCGGTGCAATTTTGTATTTTGTGCTCCGTAATTAATCGTAGCAGTTCCTCCGTTTACAACTATCGCACCACCGTTTGATATGTCTATTGTAAGCGCCTTATTAACCTGATAAATATTTTTCTTATTTCGTTATCGTAATTTCTCCTGTATCTCCGTTCCAGGAAACATCATAACCAAGCTGTTCAGAAACAAATCTTACCGGAATAAATGTACGCCCGTCTGTTATTCTTGGCTCCGATAAAAGCGTGTATTTAACGTTTTCCTTTTTCAAAGTCGAAACAAATACGTTTTTATAGCGTATCTGCATGTAAATTTTTGTACTGCCCTTATTAACTGTAACACCCTGTTCCTCTTCACTCCATAAAACTTCAGCTCCCATTTTTTCAAGCAAGCCTCGAAGCGGAATAAATGTTGTTCCGTTTTCTATATAAGGTGCAGTATCAAGCACGCTTGTTTCACCGTTTGCCTCAATTTCATTTTTGCCTACCGTAAGAATATATTTCTCTCCCGAGGCATTTCCGGTCATAGTCTCATAGGACTGATAGAAATCCAGTTCCGAGCAACTCACCTTGCTGGAGTAGCTTTTATCCACCGTAAATTTCAAATATCTGGTTTTCACCGGTTCATCAAACACGACATATTTCTTATCGTAAGAGAAAGTACGCGAGAAAGCACTTGCAACCTCATCATATAACTCGCCGTCATCGCTTGTTGAAACTGTCCACCCATACCAGAAGCCGTCACTATCGTCCTGACGCGGAGTATAGCTTACCGCCGAAAGCGTATATTCTTCTCCCAAGTCAACAAAGATGTCAAAGGTAGCAGGGTTTTTCGACTCAGACTGGAAGAACGAGCTCTGACCGTCTAACATAAGACGTGGCTCCTTTGTCATCCAAACCGGCCCGTCATAAGTAACGCTTGCGTTTGATTTATCTATGGGATAAAGCTTATGCTCCTTGTCATACTTCATGAATTCCTCATAACTTGCAGAGGTTGGTTTTTTATCGGATTTTTCCAAAAGGTCAAATTCAGATATCGTGCCGTAGCCTCCGGCACCGTCAATAACAACAACACGCACTTTTTTAACTGCGATGTTGCTTAAAAACTCTTCTGTTCTGGTGCCCTTAACATTATCTAAATTGTATTCACCTATTTTCTTATATTCACCGTTTACGTCTATCTGAAATTCGATTTTCGTCAAAAGACCTCCGCCACTTTTATCAGTTCTTGTTGTTATGGCAAACCCTGATATCTCCGTTTCCTCAGGGAGCGTAACATCAACATAGAAAGGAGGGTCGTCCTTCGCTACTATCTTACCTTCTTCTACAGTATAGCCGGAATGCCAGAAGGTTTGAAAATCGTTGTCTATAATTCTTTCGGGCATCGAGGGGGAAAATGAAGAGCTGCACTCAATTATCCAATCCATCTCTGAAACGTGCTTTATCTCCTCGGGCTCCTCGTAAACAATAGGGCCCTCAGCATCCGAAACAGCACCCGAAGCCTTTGCAAACGTGAGCTTATTATCCTTGATCGACGCCAAGTGTGTTTTGTCATTATCAAAATAAATATTAGTTGCTCCGCTTACCTTGCCGTTGATAATGCCGAACGCATCGCCTTCTTTAGGCTCGTTGTTAAATGAAATTCCAGCTTTGCCCGTAAATGCGCCGTTTAATATGAGGCTTTCCGTTCCCAAAAGTTTAATGTTCTCGGTTTCTCCTTTATTTGTGGTGTTTTGTGTTACCTTTGTCGTTCCCGAAAGAACAATTTTTCCTTTATCTATAGATAAAATAGCTCCGCCGCCACCCGCTGTACAGCCTGTGATTTCACCGCCCGAAAGTGTAAGCGTTCCGCCGTTAACATGGAAAGCACCGCCTCCGCCTGTTGTACTGCAGTTCTTTACCACACTTCCTTCTTCCATGGTAAATTCTCCTTCAGCATTAATGAGCGCTGCTCCGCCATTGTCGCCCTTACCGTTTTGTATCACGGCTCCGCTTGCAAGCTTCATTCTTCCTGTACTGTGCAACACAAAGTGGTGCTGCTCCAAGTCTATCGTTACATTCTTAAATACGAAAAACGATCCGGGCAGTATTATGATGTTGCCTTTAACTGAAATCTTATGTCCATTACCATCAAGTGTGAAGTTTTTATACTGATAATTATAGCTGTTTGCCTGCCATGCCGCATCTGACAAAAGATGTATTGTTGCACCATTTGCCTCCTTTACAGCGGCATCAATGTTCATATAGGTGTTGTTTTTATCGTTACCGACATAGCAAACCGGCTTGGATACGTCTGCTGTGCCGGTCTGAGTGCCGGTCTGACCTGTTGACGGTGCAGTAGTTGAGGCTCCCGCCTTAGCCTTACCCAAAAACAGTCTCTGTCCTTTTATTGTTGCCGACATCGAGGTGTTTAGGTCAGAATGGATTTTTTCTGCACCCTTTGCTCCGCTCTGAGCAATTCCAAGCGTTGCACCTTCAGATGAGTCACCTATGGTAACACCTACGTTTCCCGTAAATGTTCCGGAAAGCGTTAAAATGTTTTCATCTTTAAGCACAATATTATTTTCGTTGCCGGCATTGTTTTTGTTGCCGGTTATAACAGTATCGCCGCTTAAATATATAAATGCACCCTCTATAGTCATGACAGCGCCGCCGCCATTTGCTGAGCAGTTTTCAATTTTTCCGCCGGACAGCATAAGTGTTCCGCCGTTAACATGAAAGGCGCCGCCGCCAGAATCCGCTGAGCAGTTTCTTACAATGCTTCCCTTTTCCATAACAACGGTTGCGTTTTTATTTATTATCGCCGCGCCACCGTTGGCAAATCTTCCGTTTTCAAGCACCGCACCTTCCGAAAGAGTGAGCTTACTACCGTTGCCGGTGTTGGTGGTAACCATAAAATGCTTGCCGTTTAAGTCTACCGTAACATTTCTTAGCTCTAAATTATCAACGTTTAGAATGGTAATATTGTCCTCAAGGGTTATCTTGTATTTTTCGCCTCCATCTACCACACAGTTTTTGGGGAAAAGATTACCTCCCGGAAGTGTGGCGTTACTTTTTAATACTACGGTTTTGCCGTTCGCCGCGTACATTGCTTCAGACAAGCTTCCATAACTTGTCCCGTCAATCTCGCAAACGCCATCAGCCAAGGCAACAGTAAAAGAAAAAACCAATAAGACTACCGTCAACAGGGCGCTTATTTTTCCAATAATTTTCATGTTTCACTCTCCTAACTTATATATTCGATTAATGCAGAGGCGTTTTCTGCTGTAATTGCACCGATGGTATACACTCCATTGCCGAGCGAGCTTACAGTCATTCCCGCACACTCTGACAAAAGACTTACGGGCACCCAGATTATGCTCTCTGATACAACGACCGGCGCACTTAACGCCTTCAAGCGTCCGTTCGCTCTACCCTCATAGGAACCGATTGCCGTGTAATACCAGTTTTCCTCGGTTACCTCCGTACGCCCCTCGTTCATCTTATAGTTATAGAAATAGAACAGATTTGAAAGATAATTATATTCAGCCTTTCCTTCGCCGTAACCCAAAAGCTCCTCAAAAGTTTCCATGGGCACATAAAGTGTTCCGTTCATCTCAAACGCAGTTTTTGAAGTATCTTTTTCGTAAACCGTTTCAATAGCACCCGACACTATCATTTTCCCTGCGCCGGCCTTTAATACGGAAGAATCCTTTGCCGTAGCTCTTTGCTGTGTCGTAAGTGTTTTTTCCTCCGTTTCGGTGTAAAGGTAGTTAAATCTGCCTATGGGTGCACTATTTGCCTTCTCGTAAAGCTCTATAACATCAGAAAACTCGCCGTTTACCCACTTAAATTCAAAGTTTACTTCATCAGTCTGACCCAACGTTTCCCTCGGAACGGAAATTTCTATCATATTACCGTTTCTTACGACAACCGCGTTGTTAACCGTCTCCACCGTTCCGTCTTGAGCAAGCTTATAAACCGTGCTATCGCCATTTTTTCCTATTGCAATATCATAACCGGAGAAGCCTGTAGCAGGATTTCTGTCCGAGTTTATGTAAAGTGCTGTCGAGGCAACAGACTTGCCTTCCTTGGTTTTTGCCATGAAATAAATATTATTGTCGTCGCGTGCAACCTTTGAATAAACTATTCTTGATGACGACTCTGTTTTATATTCCCAAACTGTTCCCGTTTCCGGATTTTTATATCCCGATTTTGAATCACGGTCTATACCCTCATAGTTAAGATATTCCGGAGTTACCGATTCCCATTGTGACACATCACCGCCCACGGTTATCGTTTTTTTATCTCCTGCGGTAGGTGCCGGCCGAACACCCTTATACTTCCTTATGAAATCCGTTATAAGGTTATAATAGTCGTCTTTCAGCACACCCTTTACCGGCTCTATGTCACGACTGTTGTCTGCATTAAATGTATCTACAAATACATTTGTTAATCCAAAAAAGTTACTCTGGCGATTAGCTGTAAATTCATTCCATCCATCAATATAAACAATATGCGGATCGCCTTCAAGCACCTGATTTGCTTCCTCTCTGAAGAAATATGCCTTACGGGCAGCATTATCGGAATAATCTTTGCCAAACACATAAGAATAGCTTCTGCTCTTGGCGTAAGGCTCACTGAATGCGTATGCTATGCCTTCATCTACATATGATTCATTTATCGCAACTCCGAGTGCCATAAATTCAGGTCTGCCGTCAGTCGTTTTTTTACCGCGCTCTAATGACTGAGGGAAGCTTTCAAGCCACGCCCATGTTGTTGTACTATTCCGAGAGCTGTTTTCCTCTCTCCACGTAAAGCTGTTCGTTATCTGCTGTACCAGCTCCCGTCCGGATTTATCATCAACATCAAGCGACAAAGCCGCATTGGCCGCAGACTCATAGCCCATTATAAGCGGCTTTGAATCCAAATGATACCATACATCCGACCAGTCGTTTAGTACAAATGCAATATTGTAAAGAGATGACAACAGCCTATAGCGTTGTGCAGGATCTCCGCTTCTGCTCACATCTACTGCAAGTTTGGGAGCATTAACGCCCGCCTTTTTTGCATCACGCATAGCGGTAACAATCGTCCCAAGCGCCTTGGGATAATACCATCCACTATTTGTCAGGTCAAGGAACACTACATCTACTCCGGCCGTTGTCAAAAGCTCCATATGCTGGCGGACAACCCAATAGTCACTGCTTGAGTAAAAACCCATTGCAGGCTCATCCCACATATAGGTAGTGTATCCCTTCCATGCATCACTTAACGGATTATCCATGGCATCCGGATATTTTTTTAATATGTCGGAAATTATTTTAACATCGTTATCGCCCTCACCGGCAAGCCAGTTCCAATACATCATAGCAACGGTCCTGTCGCCCTTCACCGCTCCGGCCTCAGCGTAGTCGGCCACCTTTCTGCCGAAGGAGTCGGTGCTTACCCATGTGTCGGAATAAAAATCCTTTACCACACTATCGGGCACTTGCTCTGCCATGGCGGTATCAACATATTCCTCTTTTTTAAATGTGTAGCTGCTAACTGTGTAATTATCCGCAACACTGTTAGCATATGTGGACACGAAATATATGTTGTGCACTCCCCGGGTAAAATCAATGGGTGCTGTAAATGATGTACCGTCCTCCCATATAACTATGCTTCCTATCTGAGTGCCTTTGATCGGATCGTCTATAAGCACCTTTACCGTGTCGCCGTTTGTGTGTTCCGTTGACTTGTACATTCCTGTAAGCTCAACACTGCGTATACCGGTTAAATCCACATCGGAAAATCCCAAATACTTACCCGCACTAAAGCCTTTTGCAACCGTACTGATGCTTACATCCTTGTTATAATCCGCCTCGGCGGCCAACAGTACAATATTTTCTTCCTCTACCGCAAACGCCGTTATTACAGAGAAATTACAAATAAAGCACATCAAAAAAGCCACTAATTTCTTTATCATAATACACCCTTATATACCTTTCTATTGTTTTTTACTTTTTCGCGTAATGCTGTTTTTCAGCTTGTTATCGTTATATCGTAATTAAAATTTAACTCCTTGTTCAGCGGTAATTTTCCGCCTGTAAGATTGGTCGCAGAATAGCTTTATGAGCTATTATCCGAAGCAACCGGAAACCCATAACTCTTTAATTCCTCCGCAAGCGAAGCTACAAAGGCAAACGAATGTATGGTACCGGGCAAAACAGATGAAATTCTTTTCATTTATTTCACTCATTTCTAAAATTTAAAATTGTCCAATGCAAAGCGTTTTGTTTTTTTCACCGTCCGCAACCGCTCCGTTTGATAGAACACTGTAAATCAAATCTTCACTTTTAAATTTAACCTCTTTTACAGCCTATTAAAGCCGCCATCGTAATTGTCAATAATGCCGCAATTAATTTTCATCATATTCCCCCCTTTCCAAAGTTCCGCTTTGTCGTTTTATTATTGTATTATACAATATCATCCTATCATTTTGCATATATGATAACAATAGGGGATTCGCCATATTTTTTAGGAATTTGTAAACCCACATTGCCACCTAATATTGACTACCCAAACCCGGATTTTCAGGCCTTACTCCACATATTACGGCATGTTATTTTTGTGCATAAACACATAAAAATAATTGCAAACAGAACTTCTTTTATTGACTTTTTCAAGAAATAAAATTATAATATTTTAT
>CAZITC010000031.1:0-8838 GCA_964542085.1 uncultured Ruminococcus sp.
CGTTGCATATCTATAAATCATAGTTGCCATCTGCTCACGTGTGATCTTTTCATAGGGTGAGAATACGCCTTCTTCTGTTCCGGTGGTGATACCGAAGTTTACTGCCCAAGCTACAGCTAAGCTAAACCAATCACCCGTTGCCACATCCTTGAAGGAATGTGAGCCGTCGGAAACCATGCCGCTTAAGTTGTAGAGAATTTGAATAAATTCCGCTCTTGTGATGTAATCATCCGGATTGTACTTATTATCGGAGCCGTTTACAACCTCTTTCTCGTAAAGGTCGCCGATGATTTGCTCTGCCCAGTGACCCTTAATATCGGTAAGGTCGTTTCTGCTTCTTTCCTTTGTCCAGGACGGATAAAGTGTTACATCGCCTGTTACGCCGGTGTTTGCATAAGGAACTGTAAGAGCTTCATCAAGATAGTAGCCGTTGAATACATAGCCTTCGCGCGGAGCGGGATCCGGAACAACGGAGCCGTGTGTAAGCTTTGTGCTTGTTCCGTTTACGTTTACACCGTGAATTCCGCCTGTGCCGCCGCCGATGCCACCGCCTGAGCCTGAGGGCTTTGAGCCACCGCCTGAGCTACCGCCTGAGCCGGAGCCTGAGCCGCCGGAGCCTGAGCCGCCGGAGCCTGCGGAAGAATTCTTCTCCCAAACAGCTGTGAAGGTAACATCATGTGCGGGCATATTAAATGTTTCACCGGGCTGATAAATTTCCTGAACGGTTTCGCCGCTGGCACCGGTTGTGTAGTAAGCCCAGCCAGCGAAGTCATAGCCTTCAAGATAAAGGTTAGAGCTTACAAGAACATAATCATCACCCTCGATAACCTGAACAGCCTTGGGAAGCTGACCGGATGCACCGAGTGTATCCTGATAGGTTACAACGTGGTTTTTATAATCCTTTGCGGTACCCTTAATAACAATGCTACTACCGGATACGTTTTTAACCGTAACGGTTGCCACTGTATCGGAAACCGCGGTATAGGTAAAGTCCTTACCCAATACAAGCTCTTCGCCGTCCTTAAGAACTGTTACGCTTTCCGGTGCATGGTAGCCTGTGTTTGCCGTAACGGTAAATACAAGGTCCTGACCGTGAGTAGCAGATGAAGGAGCATTGCTTGTTGCATAGGTGAAATCAGTTGAAACTGCCGCTGTTCCTACGGGAACGGGCTTGAAGGTCACTTCAACTTTCATATCGGTGAAGCGATCGTCAATTTCGAAGTCCTCCGAGCCGGTACCTGTGCGGACAACTTTACCTGTGGGAATCTTTTCTGCCCACATGTAAATTTCCTGAAGGTAGAGGAAGTTGCCCCAACGTCCGCCATCCGCAAGAGAAGCTGTTTCAATTCTTATTGCTGTGATGGTGCGCATCTTATCAAACTCAATGGATTGCAGTGCAGTGCTGTTCGGCATTGTGCCTGCGGAAACCTGAGTCCACTCGTCACTGCCCTGTTCCTTAACAAGAAGCTTGTAGTTTTTGATGCTTGCAGCGCCGTCTGTTCTGGGAAGAATGTCTAACTTATACGCATTTACAATCGGGTCTCCAAAGTCAACCTGTACCCAAATTGCCTGCGGGTCGGTGGAGGTGATGCTCTCACCGAACTCAGTTCCATACTTGGAGTGCCAGTAGTTATCTGATACTTCCGCCTGGGTTATACCGTCAATAATTCTTCCGATGGTATTGCCCTGCTGGCTGTTTGTTGTAGCTGTCCATTTTTTCTTTTCAGATTCGGGAACGCGCTCATAAATCGGTGCTGTAGAGTAAACCGACCATGTATCAACCATGTATCCGGTATCCGGAGTTGCGGTGAAGATGAGCTTATCTGTGTCTCTTACCTTGTCACCGGATGTCTTTTCAACAGTATCTGCGCCGAGTGCTTCGTTGGAAGCATAGGCCTTAATGCTGCCGTTTGCGCCTGCGCTGAATTCCATCTTCTTACCGTCAACATCGCCAAGCTTAACCTTGAAGGGAAGTTCCTCACCGAATACGAAGTTTGCCTTAAATTCAACCTCACCCTTTGTTAAGTTATTATCTTCGAAGAAGTAAGGCGAAATCCTAACCGAGTCATCGGTATAGGTGAGATATTCCTGAGCAACAACCGCACCCTTGTAGGTTATGTTGGTAAGTCTGAGTGCGCTGTTGGGATTGAACTTAACATTTGCATCCTCGCCGAGGTCAAAGTCCAGAGAAACAGGATTCTGTACAACGGTGGGTGCCTTGTATGCGCCTTTCAAGAAACGAACATACTTAGCGGTTGCATAGTTACCGCCTGCGCCGTAAACCATCAAGCGAACGTAACGTACTTTATAGGAAGAATCAAACTTAATGTCCTTTGAAACGTCGTTCATCGGAGTGGGGTCAGTCTTTCTCCAGCTGTCAAGATTCCATGTAAGGTTGTAGTCCGCCGGGTCAAGTAACGTCCACTCGTCCGCCTCATCATTGCGGCCGTAAACCTCAACGTTCTGCCAAATACCGGTGGTGTTATACCACATCCAGTCGCCGCTTGAGCCGGTGCCCATTCTTCTGTAATAACGGATACCGGAGAACTCAGTAGGCTCGCCAAGGTCAATATCAAAGTAAATGCGTTTATCTAACTTATAAGGAAGTGCATTTACGCCGTCCGGAGCTGTGTAGCCGGAATGCATAAACATATCGTTTGTGGGAATACCGGTCAACATTCTGGCAGCATTACCGTTGTTAAGCGAGTCACACTCAATTGTCCAGCTTGTTTTCGGAGTTACCTCGTCAGATGCAACATTAGATGCCTGAATATCATCAATGTCACTTAACTTGAACACGTGGCTTGAAAGTGTAAGCTTATATTCAGCTGTTTTACCGTTTTCAAGCTTAACGTAAAGCACAGGTGTTGTGCCCGCCTTATAGTGAGCATACAGATCTATGTTTGTTCTGAGCTGCTGAGGAACGATTGTAACAACTCCGCCGGCCTGCTCAAAGGCGATGCCGTTTCCATCACCCAGAATTTGAGTTACGTTCATGCTAGCAGGTGTGTAAAATACAAGGTTTGTTGTACCTTTACCTGATGCATCAGAAATTGCATAGGTCAAATTCATTGTATCCTTTCTTTCGATGGATACATTAACCTCGTTACCGTTGTTAAACTTAACAACATAGCTTGTTTTCGAGCTCTTCGCAAGGCTCTTAATATAATCTGCCTTGAAGGTAAGTTTGCCGGTTTCAGCATCAAATGTGTAATTTGCTGCATCAACCGCTGTGCTTCCTGTCGTAATGGAGCTTATTGCATTTGCACCCGAGATAAGATTGAAGTTAAACTCCTGGTCAAATACCCAAGTGTCATTGTTTTCCGCGGTAGCGTCCGCAATGCCCTGAAGCTTAACGTAAGGTCTTACAAACTTAACGCACTTTGCAGTTGCATGGTAAGTGCCGTAGATTTTAACGCGCATGTAGCGATACTCGCCTGCGGTAAACTCAACATCGTTTGCCTGAAGCACTCTTGCAGAGGGATAGGTAATATCCGTTTTATCCTTGATAAGAGTCCACTCGGCATCAGCGCCGGCCTTCTTACCGTAAATTTCAACGCTTGCCCAGGGAGATGTTCTCCATCCGCCTGCCTCCGGAGTTGTTCCGCGGGCAATGTAACGAAGCGCACTTACCAAGGTTTCCTCACCGAAGTCCATTTCAAACCAGTGAACACCGGTCTTAGAAACAGGAACTGCCGATCCGTCTACAACATCATAATCCGTATGCCACATCTGGTACGGCTCACCCTTACCGGTATAGTCATTGAACACGCCGTAGGTGCCCGCGAAGTTCATGGATGAGAATTCAACATTCCACTTGTCGGTGGGAACGATTTCGTCTTTTGTGAAGTTATCCGAATGAATGCCGGCATCCCAAACTTTGAATATTGTGTTTTTAACATTAACCGTGTACTTAGAATGTGAGTCGTCATCAAAGGTAACGTCAAGATAAAGCTTGCCGACCTTCTTCATAACGTCGAAAAGGTCAAGATTTTTACGGAAGTCCGTTGCCTTAACTGTTGCCACACCGTCATCATCCACCGTGCAGGGAAGAACATATTCCTTCTGCTTGGTATCCGGGTCGGTGTAAACAAATTCAGAGGAATCCTCATGGATTGCAACACCAGTAACCTTCTTGCCTTCTCCAGGTGTAACGGTAAGATTCCATGTTCCGTGGTTTTCTCTGTTAGCCTTTGTAAGGTAGTATTCAATCTGCGTAAGGTCACCGATACTAAGTGAAGCGTCAAGAGTTTTGGAGTCGCTTAACTTAATTGTGAAGTTATAGGTGCCCGTTCCGAGATCTTGCAAATAATTCTTTTTAAGTGTAACGGTTTGTGCCGCACTGTCATAAGTATAATTATCACTTCCGATAGATGTTGCACCGTCATTGCCCAAAACGTCCGTTACGGTAACGGAGGCCAGACTTGCGGGTACGGAAAGCTTATACTCAACGTCCTTATAGTAATTTACATCCAAGCTCTGACTGGGATTTTTAAGAACTATCGCAGGCTTGATGAAACGAAGACCGTTTGCGCAAGCATGCCAGGGGCTTTGGATCTTAATGCGGATGTAACGGTATTCGCCGGAATTCCAGCAAACGTCCTTGCTCCATCTTGCCACGGTGTTGCTACCGTTAATGCACAGAGTCGGGTTTTCCTCATCACTGAGTGTAACCTTGCCGTCGGTAAGATCAACCCAGTCCGTTTCGCCGTCCTTTTTACCCCAAACGGTTACACCGAGCCAAGCGGAATTACCGTCACCGCGCTTTTCGTAACGAAGACCGGAAACATCCGTATCCTCGCCGAAGTCAACCTGTGCCCAGTGAATACATGATCTGGAGTCCTGTATACCGCCGCCGCTGTAACCCGTGTGCCATAATGCATAGGGTGCCGTCGACGTTGCCGAAAGGCTTCCCGACCAGGGATTTAATATGTTCTGGCTGTTGTAGTTAGCAAGCTGAGTGTCAATCTTCATCGACCAGTCAGATGTAGCCACAACCTCGTCCTCTCTGAATTCCGCGGTGTTTATTGTACCTGTAATCTTATGATAGGGGTTTATAAGGTTGATTGTGTAGGTTTGGGTTGTATCGTCATCAAAAGTAACGTCAACATAAGCCTTGCCCACTTCCTCACAAGCCAAGAAAAGATCTAAGTTATCGCGGAAGTCGTTAACCTTAACGGTCGCCTTATCATACTGATAGGTGAAGGCAAGCTTATACGGGTCATCCTTCTTTTCATTAATAGCTATTACGTAAGGGTCGTTGGACTTACTGTACTTAACCAATTTAATTTCCTTACCGCCGACGGTGTTCAACACAAGGTCGGTAGTACCGCGTCTTGTGTCGGTAGTGGTGGTAATATAGTAATCCTGAGTAGTTACGTCACGTTTGTTAATTGTTATAAGGATAGCATCACCGTTGGTGAATACTGCACTGAAACTGTGTTTACCTTCATCAAGTGTTCCAACATAGCTTTCCTTTATTACAAAGGAAGTTGTTGCACTGTCATACTCAAAGTTAGCGTTGCCGATGGAAGTGCCTTCGCTGTCCAACACATCTTTTAAGGAAGCTGTGACGGAGTCGGAGATAAGAGCCTCATACTTAACATCATTAGCAACGGTAGAGTGTACCTCCATGTTGGGGTTGGAAATTGCAACCTTCGGCTTTAAAAGCTTAACCTCGGCAAAGCCGGCATGACCGGGCTTATCATTAACCATTGTCCAGCCGTTTATCATATAGCCCTTAATTTTTACGTTTTTGGGGAAATAAACGGTTACGGGCTTTGTGTAATCCGGTGCACCGTCAAAGGTGGGATAATCACAATCCTTGCCCGAAAGCACGTTAACCTTCTTACCGGTTACACTGTTTGAATCAACGCAGAGGTCTGTATCACTACCGGTTAGTGTTACATGGTCGGTAAGATAAGCAAGCTCATTAAATATTTTTAATGCATAGTTATCCTTACCAATAGAAGTAGCGTTACAGTCCTTCGTGGGATAGAAACGAAGACCCGAAACCTCAATCTCATCATCAAGGTTTGCGAAGAAAGAGCCGTTGGTACCGCAGACCGTTGAAAGGTCACCATCCATCATGTTTCTGATTTGCGTGAGTGAGTAATGGTCACCGATGAAGCCGCCGGTAAAATCTTCCTTATTAAAGGTATATTCATCCATTCCGTCCGCGCTTGAAGCGGTGGAGGGCAGCCAGTTGGTATAAGTTGAGCCACCGTCGTTGTAGGGCTTTAAGATACCGATTTTTCTAAGCTGGAAGTAAGCATACTCAGCGCCTTCGGAGCTACCGCCGTTATATTCAGCAAATTTGTCTTTCTTACCATTTTGAGCTGAAGACTCCAAAACCTTTATTCTCAGCTTTTTAATTTCAAGATTCTGACCGAAGGGCGTTACAAGGTCCTGCAAAGAAGAGCCCAGGTTACCGTCTGTGCAGATATAGGTCCACTCATCTTCCGCCGCATCGGGAAACTGAACATAAACCTCGTACTTTTTAATAAGACCGTTAGCGTTTTCACCCTTGTGAAGGCGAACGCCGGAGGTTACTACGTTTCCGCCGAAGTCCACATCAAAGGTGATGGGCCATTTACAGGTGGGAACACTTGTGCCCAATGCTTGGCAGTAAAATCCGCCCCAGTAAGAATTAGCCTTGCCTTTTAAAAGAGCATCGGGGTCGCTGGGGTCATTTCCGGAATAGACAACGGATCGCTTGTTAGCGTTATCGCCTGTCACATGATTACCGTCCTTGTCAAAGCCGCCGGTACCTTCACCGATACCCTTGTCCCAAACGCTTACCAAGTCGGCAATTTTTTCCTCCTTAGTGCGGCGCTGGTCCTCGGGAACATCTTCTCCGTCATCAACGAAATAGCCGTTTTCAGCATCCGTTGCACCGTTCGGACTGCCGGAAATTCTGCCGGTGCCGCTGGAGCTTTTTCCGGTAACTTTCCATGTTTCGCCGGGTGTATATTCATCATCACCTACTGCAGCAGAAACAGGCATAAGCGCAAATACTGAGCAGAGTGAAATCATCATGCACAGCACAAGCGCAACAGATAAGATTTTCTTCATGTTGTTTCCTCCCTTTTGTTTTGGCGGGTTACCGCCGTCTTATCTTTTTTTGGCATGGGCATAAACACCTTCCTTACGGATGCCGCGCCGCCCGATAAAGCACCACCTTACGGGGCCTTTCAAAGCGCCGGCGTTCACCCTTTCGGAAAAGGCTTTTACCCTTTTGCCGAGCTGATGCAATACGCAAAAAACACCGGCCCGGTAACATTTGACCGAGGTAATTGCATATTACATTCTTCTTTAACATATATAATACAACAAATGCACGGCAATTGTCAACAAAAAAAATGCTTTTGGCGGGATTTTTTTTAATTATTTATTAACATAAACTTTTCATTTGAATGTTTTGCACAAATTATCCCTCGTTTTTATGTGCAATATTACAAGAGCTTTGATGGATCCGGCAGAGGGGTGATGTATAAATTGCGATGTGTGTGCTTTTTATATTCTTCAGTTTCGCTGTTCCGGGGCACATTTGTGCCCTCCACTGTTCCACAGCTCCCTTTACGCAAGTGAGCCAAAGGAAGTGAAGGCGCGAAAAAATCCCCCCGGAAGTGAATGCTTCCGGGGGGATACCTACAAGATAGTAATAAAATTCTACATTAATATAGGCGTTATTATTTACCGGCGGTTAGTCAAGCTCCTTTTTACCGGTATAGAGCTCATAATATCTGCCGCCAAGAGCCAATAGCTCATCATGAGTGCCCTGTTCCACAATTTCGCCGTGCTCCAGCACGATAATAAGTGCGGAATTTCTTACGGTTGAAAGTCTGTGTGCGATAACGAACGTGGTTCGGGACGCCATAAGTCTATCCATACCGTGCTCGATATGGCGCTCCGTTCTTGTATCAACCGAGCTTGTTGCTTCGTCCAACACAAGAATCGGCGCCTTGGATACCGCCGCGCGCGCGATATTCAAAAGCTGGCGCTGACCCTGGGAAAGATTTGCGCCGTCCCCCTCAATCATGGTGTTATAGCCATCGGACAGGCGCATGATAAAGCTATGCGCACTGGCGGTTTTTGCCGCGGCGATAACCTCCTCATCGGTTGCATCCAACCTACCGTAACGAATGTTTTCCATTACCGTGCCGGTGAACAGGTGGGTATTTTGCAACACCATTGCGATGTTTTCGCGAAGGGAATCCATGCTGTAGTCTTTAACGGGAACAGAGTCAATTAAAATTTCGCCCTGCTCAATATCATAAAACCTATTCAACAGGTTTGTGATTGTGGTTTTACCGGCACCGGTGGAGCCGACGAACGCAATTTTTTGCCCGGGCTTGGCCGTTACCGTGATATTCTTAAGCACTGTTTTGCCCGGAAGGTAGCCGAAGCTTACATTTTTAAGCTCCACAAGGCCGCTTACATTTTCCATTTTCTGACCGGACTCGTTCTTTTCCTCCGGCGCGGTATCCATAACCTTGAACACGCGCTCTGCGCCGGCGAGTGCGGAAAACACGTTACTCATCTGCTGAGAAATCATGTTAATCGGCATGGAGAACTGGCGCGAATAGCCGGCAAAAACCGTAAGGGCACCGGGCGAAAGGCCGCGTGTTGCCATTAAAATGCCGCCGACGCCAAGGGTTACGGCATAGGAAATTTGACTTGTGTTATGCATAATCGGTCCCATAACACCACCGTAAAACTGTGCCTTAAACTGCTTGTCACGCAAATCGTCGTTAATTAAGGAAAATTCCTCCTCACACTCCGATTCATGATTGAAAACCTTAACAACCTTTTGGCCGGTAACGGTTTCCTCAATAT
>CAZITC010000032.1:0-3660 GCA_964542085.1 uncultured Ruminococcus sp.
GTGCCAGATCGGCGATAAGGTTAAGGTAATGGAAACAAGACCCTTGAGCCGTGATAAGAGATGGAGACTTGTTGAAATAGTAGAAAAAGTAAAATAATTTATTCCAATTCAAATTATCGGAAGGAGTGAAAAATCGTGATACAGCAGCAGACTCTTTTAAAAGTAGCTGACAATACAGGTGCTAAGGAGCTTATGTGCATCCGCGTTTTGGGCGGATCGGGCAGAAAGTATGCGTCCGTTGGTGACGTTATCGTATGCTCAGTTAAGAAAGCAGCACCCGGCGGTATTGTTAAAAAAGGTGATGTTGTAAAGGCGGTTGTCGTTCGTACAGTTAATAATTTAAGACGTGCGGATGGTTCTTATATAAGATTTGACGAAAACGCTGCGGTTATAATCCAGGATGACAAAAATCCCAAGGGAACACGTATTTTTGGACCCGTAGCAAGAGAGCTTAGAGAAAAAGAATATATGAAGATTCTTTCTCTTGCTCCCGAAGTTCTGTAAGGAGGTACCAACATGTCGCTTCATATAAAGAAAGGTGACCAGGTAGTAGTATTATCCGGTTCACAAAAAGGTAAGACAGGCAAGGTGCTTTCCGTGGATCCCAAGGCCGGCAGAGTTGTTGTTGAAAACATTAACATGCGCACCAAGCATCAGAAGGCTAAAAGCCAGACTGAGCCCGGCGGAATTGTAAAGCAGGAAGCACCCATCAATGCATGCAAGGTAATGCACATCTGCCCCAAGTGCAATAAGCCCACAAGAATAGGCTATAAGCTGCTTGAAGGCGGCTCAAAGGTTCGCGTCTGCAAAAAGTGCGGTGAAACCTTTAACGACTGATGAGAGGAGGTTGTGACCAATGGCAAGACTTAAAACATTGTATGACGAACAGGTAACTAAGGCTTTAGTTGAAAAGTTCGGTTATAAAAATCCCATGGAAATTCCCAGAATATCCAAGGTAGTTATAAATATCGGTATCGGTGAAGCAAAGGATAATCCTAAGGAGCTTGAAGCCGCAATAGGCGACCTCGGCAAAATCACCGGTCAGAAGCCCATCACTACAAAGGCTAAAAAGTCCATCGCGAACTTTAAGCTGAGAGAGGGCGTTGAGATCGGCTGCAAGGTAACGCTCAGAAGAGATAAAATGTATGAGTTCCTTGACAGATTTATAAACGTTGCACTTCCTCGAGTAAGAGACTTCAGCGGTATTAACCCTGATAGCTTCGACGGCAGAGGAAACTACAATATCGGTATCAAGGAACAGATCATTTTCCCTGAAATCGAATACGATAAGATTGATAAAATCAGAGGTATGGATATCGTAATCGTAACGACTGCGAAGACCGATGAAGAAGCACGTGAGCTCCTCAGACTTATGGGCGCTCCGTTCGCTCGCTGAGCAGGGAGGAAAGGATAAGTTATGGCTAAGAAATCTATGATTTTAAAGCAGCAGAAGGAGCAGAAGTATTCCACAAGGGAATACAACAGATGCAAAATCTGCGGCAGACCCCATGCATATCTGAGAAAGTACGGCATTTGCCGTATCTGCTTCAGAGAGTTGGCTTACAAGGGCGAAATTCCCGGCGTAACAAAAGCCAGCTGG
Source organism: uncultured Ruminococcus sp. (assembly GCA_964542085.1). Classification (GTDB taxonomy): domain Bacteria; phylum Bacillota; class Clostridia; order CAKSNL01; family HGM11501; genus HGM11501. The sequence goes on from CAZITC010000032.1 coordinate 1,601, forward strand.
TAATCCATTCTAACGGAAAAGGAGGCATAAATAATGCAGATAACAGATCCTATTGCTGATATGCTTACACGTATCAGAAACGCTAATTCTTCCAAGCATGAGTCTGTATCGGTACCGGCTTCAAACATGAAGAAGGCAATCGCTCAGATACTTTTGGAGGAAGGCTATATAAAGGGATACCAGGTTACCGAAGACGGTAAGCAGGGTATGATAGAGATAACTCTTAAGTACGGTGCCAACAAGGAAAAGGCAATAAGCGGCCTTAAGAGAGTATCTAAGCCTGGACTCAGAGTATATGCTGCGAAGGAGGACCTTCCCAGAGTATACAGAGGGCTCGGCATAGCAATAATTTCAACTTCAAAGGGCATTATGACTGATAAAAAGGCAAGACTTGCCAATGTAGGCGGAGAGGTTCTTGCATTTATCTGGTAATATTAAATTATAAAAATAGGTGGTGAGTTAAATGTCAAGAATAGGTAGAATGCCTATCACAATCCCCGCCGGGGTAGATGTTAAAATAGACGGTAATGTTGTCACCGTTAAGGGACCCAAGGGCACCCTTACACAGGAGATGCATCCGGATATGATAATTGAAAAAGAGGGCACAGAGCTTTTGGTAAAGCGTCCCACAGAGCAGAAGGAGCATAAGGCACTTCACGGACTTACCAGATCTCTCCTTAATAACATGGTTGTCGGCGTAACAGATGGCTTCAAGAAGGAACTTGAAATCAACGGTGTTGGTTACAGAGCCGCAAAGCAGGGTAAAAAGCTTGTTATGAACTTAGGCTATTCTCATCAGGTTGAGATGGAAGAGGTTCCCGGCATTACAATTGATGTTCCGGATCAGAACAAGATAATTATCAGCGGCGCAGACAAGCAGCTCGTCGGTGCGTTCGCGGCAAACGTTCGCGAAAAGAGACCTCCTGAGCCTTACAAGGGTAAGGGCATCAAGTATGTTGAAGAGCATATTAGACGCAAGGAAGGTAAAGCCGGCAAGGCAAAGAAATAATTACAGGAAGGGAGTAAGTCTTAATGATAACTAAGTCGAGCAGCAATAAAGCAAGACAGAAGAGACACTTAAGAGTCCGCAATAAAATTTCGGGAACAGCCGAAAGACCCAGAATGAGCGTTTACAGAAGTCTTAACAATATGTATGTTCAGCTTATCGATGACACAAAGGGCGTAACTCTCGCGGCAGCTTCCACATTGGAAATGAAGGATTCCTTCGGAGGCAATAAGAGCGCTGCAAGTGAAGTCGGCAAGCTCATAGCTCAAAAGGCTATAGAAAAAGGTATCAAGACCGTAGTATTTGATCGTAGCGGCTACATCTATCACGGCCGTATTAAAGAGGTCGCTGACGGTGCCAGAGAAGCAGGACTTGAATTTTAAGTCCTAAAAGAAAGGAAGTGTAGCAAATGTCAGATCGTATTGAAAAAGCAAATGTTGACGAAATTCAGGAGAAAGTCGTTAGCATAACACGTGTTGCTAAGGTTGTTAAAGGCGGTCGTACCTTCCGTTTCGCTACTTTGGTAGTAGTAGGCGACGGTAAGGGCAGAATCGGTGCAGGTACCGGTAAGGCAGCCGAAATTCCCGATGCTATAAGAAAGGGAATTGAAGACGCAAAGAAAAACATGATTACCGTTCCCCTTAAGGACGGAACAATTCCTCATGAGATAATCGGTGAATTTGGCGCAGGCAAGGTATTGCTTATGCCCGCTAAGCCCGGTACCGGTGTTATCGCAGGCGGAAGCGTCAGAGCGGTTGTTGAGCTTTGCGGTATCAAGGATATAAGAACAAAGTCCATGAGAAGCAACAACCCCAGAAATGTGGTTAAGGCAACAATCGAAGGTCTCTCAAAGCTTTTTGACGCTGAAACGGTAGCAGCAAAAAGAGGAAAGACCGTTGAAGAACTCTAATACAAGGAGGGTTTTAAAATGGCAAAGCTTAGAATTACACTTGAGAAGAGCTTAATCGGCCGTAAGGATGATCACATCAAAACAGCTGAAGCTTTGGGTCTCAAGAAGATAAGAGATGTCGTTGAAAAAGACGATGTACCTACA
>CAZITC010000032.1:3670-8782 GCA_964542085.1 uncultured Ruminococcus sp.
ACCTACAATCAGAGGTATGGTTAACAAGATTTCTTATCTTGTTAAATGTGAAGAAATATAATTTAGGAAAAAGGAGGTGCAGCAAATGAAGTTGTACGAGCTTAGTCCTGTTCCCGGAAGCACAAAGGAAGCAAAAAGAAAGGGCAGAGGTCACGGAAGCGGCAACGGTAAAACCGCAGGCAGAGGTCATAAGGGCCAGAACGCAAGAAGTGGCGGCGGTGTTAGACCCGGCTTTGAAGGCGGCCAGATGCCTCTTATGAGACGTATTCCCAAGCGCGGCTTCACAAATATTTACGCAAAGGAGTATACTCAGGTTAATGTTGAAGCATTAAATGCTTTTAATGATGGAGATACTGTTACGGTAGCGGAGCTCAAGGAGAAGGGCATCATCAGTAAGGCTTGCGACGGGCTTGTAGTTCTCGGCCGCGGTGAAATCACTAAGAAAATCACCGTAAAGGCAGTAAGATTTACAAAGTCGGCAGCTGAAAAGATCGCGGCTGCAGGCGGAAAGGCCGAGGTGATTTAAAGTGATTGAAACTTTAAAAGCCGCATGGAGACTTCCCGACTTAAGAAAAAAGATTTTATTCACACTTTTTATGCTTTTGGTATTCAGATTCGGATCGGCAATCCCCGTTCCGGGTCTGCAACCCGGCATACTTGAAAATTTAGCATCCCAGGACAGCTTCAATATGTTCTCAATAATGGACCTGTTCTCGGGCGGCGCGTTCTCTCAGGCAACTATCCTTGCAATGGGTATTTCGCCCTACATCAACAGCTCCATTATTATGCAGCTGTTGGCAGTAGCGATTCCTGCTCTTGAAAGACTTCAGAAGGAAGGCGAAGAGGGCAGAAAGAAAATACAGTCCATTACAAGAATTGTAACAATCGGCCTTGCTCTTATACAGAGCTTGGGAATTTATTTCCTTCTTAACAATTACGGACTCCTCCAGAACGGTGTAAACTTTATGGACGGCTTCATAATTGTTACCACTCTTACAGCAGGTACCGCATTTACAATGTGGCTTGGAGAGCAGATTACCGATAAGGGTATAGGAAACGGTATTTCGCTTCTTATCTTCGTCGGTATCGTAGCAAGAATCCCTACCATAATCGAGCGCGTTATTAACAACTTTAATTTTGCTACTCAGTGGTGGATTCAGCTTCTTATCCTTATATATGCACTTGCAATGATTGCATTTGTTGTATATTTTGATTCAAGCGAAAGAAGAATACCGGTACAGTATTCAAAGAGAGTTGCAGGAAGAAAGATGTACGGCGGTCAGTCCACATATATTCCGTTAAAGGTTGCTATGGCGGGCGTGCTTCCCATTATCTTCGCGATTTCCATTCTTTCGTTCCCCACAACAATTATTCAGCTTTTCACAGGTAAAACCAGCGCGGCTGACATCAGTGCTGCAGGTCATCCCTGGCTTGCGAATATCGTAAACGTATTCTCAAGCAACAGCTGGGTATATGCATTGCTTTACTTCTTGCTTATTATCGCGTTCACCTACTTCTATACTTCGATAAGCTTCAATCCCATTGAAATATCGAACAACATGAAGAAGAACGGCGGCTTTATCCCCGGTATCAGACCCGGAAGGCCGACAAGCGATTTCATCAGTAAGTCAACAAGCAAGCTTAATTTTGCCGGAGCATTGTTCTTAAGTATAGTTGCGGTTGTTCCCGTAGTTATCGGAATAATCTTCCCGACATTTACGAGCATTGGTCTTATCGGCGGCTCTTCAATCCTCATTCTGGTTGGCGTTGCATTAGAAACCGTTAAGCAGATAGAGGCACAGCTTATGATGAGACACTATAAAGGATTTTTAGAATAATCTTTGGCGAAAGGGCGGCTTAAAATGAAAATCATAATGTTAGGCCCTCCCGGTGCCGGAAAAGGAACACAGGCCGAATTTCTTTCCGAGAAGTTCGGAATTCCGCAAATTTCCACAGGTGCTATCATAAGAGGTGTGATTGCATCCGGAAGTGAAGAGGGCAAGAAAATGAAGGAGCTTATCGACAAGGGTATGCTTCTTCAGGACGAAACGGTTGTTTCCATGGTGAAAGATCGTCTTGCCGAGCCGGATTGCAGTAACGGCTTTATTTTGGACGGCTTCCCGCGTACTATTGAACAGGCAAAGGCTCTGGTCAAAACGGGCGTTAAAATCGACAAAGTGCTGTCGATTGAGCTTTCCGACGAGGAAATCTTAAAGCGCTTATCGGGAAGAAGAGAGTGCAAAAATTGCAGAGCCTCTTATCATATGGAGGATAAGCCTCCTAAAAAGGAAGGCATTTGTGACAGATGCGGCGGTGAGCTTATTACAAGGGATGACGATAAGCCGGAAACGATTAAAAATCGTTTAGAGGTTTATCATGACTCCACCGAGCCCCTGAAAAAATATTATGAGGAAGCAGGTCTTCTTGTAACAGCGCACAGCAAGAAAGCTCTTTCCGACACCAGACATGAAGTGCTTAAGGCACTGGGTGAAGAAAAGTGATTTTAATTAAAACGGCCTCTGAAATAGAGGTTATGTATGAAAGCGGTCAAATAACGGGCGGCGCCTTGAAGTTAGCTGAAGAGAGCGTAAAGCCCGGAATGACCACTGCAGAGCTGGACCGTTTGATAGAAAAATTTATCAGAGGTCACGGAGCAAAGCCATCCTTTAAGAATTATAACGGTTTTCCGTCGGCGGCATGCATTTCAGTGAACGAGGTTGTTGTTCACGGAATACCCTCGCACCGAGTTCTTAAGGAAGGCGACATAGTGAGCGTGGACGTTGGCTCTTACTACAAGGGCTATCACAGTGATGCGGCAAGAACTTTTGCGGTCGGAAAAATTTCCGACGAAGCGCAAAAACTTATTGACGTTACACGTCAAAGCTTCTTTGAGGGCATTAAATATGCCTGCCCCGGTATGAGAATAGGCGATATTGGTAGCCATGTTCAAGCATATGCCGAGTCTTTCGGCTTCGGCGTTGTGCGCGAAATGGTCGGCCACGGGGTCGGCCGAGCGTTGCATGAGGCACCGGACGTTCCCAACTACGGAAGGGAAGGTCACGGCGTACGTCTTATGGAAGGCATGTGCATTGCGGTTGAGCCCATGATTACTCAGGGAAGCTACAAAATAAAAACACTTCCCGACGGATGGACTACGGTCACAGCGGACGGAAAGATGGCGGCTCACTATGAAAATACCCTGGCCATAACCAAGGACGGCCCAAGGCTTTTAACCTTGGTATAAAAGGTGAAGAGTATGAAGCCGGGTGAATTGGTTTTGTCTGAGCGGGGTCGCGATAAGGACAGATACTATATTGTCATGACTGTTTTTGACGGCACTGTGGCAATAAGTAACGGTACCTTAAGAAAAAGCGATGCACCGAAAATTAAAAATATCAGGCATGTAAAGGCTACAGGGTTAAAAAGCGAATTGATTGGCAAAAAGCTTTCGGAAGGACAGCTTGTTACGAATAACATGCTGAAAAACGAAATAAAAATGCTTGAAGGTTTGCTTAAGTCTGCCGGTGCTTCCGGCGGAGTAAAGGAGGTAGAAAGCCTTGGCTAAAGATGATGTAATTGAGTTTGAAGGCACTGTTGTGGAGGCGCTCCCGAATGCAACATTCAAGGTTGAGTTGCCTAACGGCCATGTGGTGCTTGCCCATATTTCAGGAAAACTCAGGATGAATTTTATAAAGATATTCCCGGGTGATAAGGTCAAGATAGAAATATCTCCTTACGACCTTACGCAGGGGCGTATAACCTGGAGAGATAAATAAAGCTCTCCCGCAAAGAAAGGAATGATTTTAGATGAAGGTCAGACCTTCTGTAAAACCTATTTGTGAAAAGTGCAAGATCATTAAGAGAAAAGGTAAAATAATGGTCATCTGCGAAAATCCCAAACATAAACAGAAGCAGGGCTGATTAGTCCTAAATAATTAAATGCGAAAGCAGGAGGTGTAAGTTAAATGGCTAGAATTGCCGGTGTAGATTTACCGAGAGAAAAGCGTATTGAAATTGGTCTTACAGCAATTTACGGTATAGGTCGTTCAACTGCAATGGAGATTCTTGAAAAAGCAGGGGTTAATCCTGACATCAGAGTAAAGGATCTTTCAGATGACGATGTAGCAAAGATCAGAGAAATTGTTTCCGGAGACGAATATAAGGTTGAAGGTGACTTAAGACGTGACATGGCTCTCGACATAAAGAGACTCGTTGAGATCGGCTGCTACAGAGGAACAAGACATAGAAAAGGTCTTCCCGTAAGAGGTCAGCGTACCAAGACGAATGCTCGTACCAGAAAAGGTCCCAGAAAGACCATGGCGAACAAAAAGAAATAATAGTAAGGGAGGATGAATTTTTATGGCTAAGACTGGTGTAGCTAAGAAGGCTGTAAGAAGACGCAAAGAGCGCAAGAATATCGAGCGCGGTGCGGTTCATATCAGCTCAACATTTAATAACACAATCGTTACAATAACCGACACAGCCGGAAATGCAATTTCCTGGGCAAGTGCGGGCGGATTAGGTTTCCGCGGTTCAAAGAAGAGCACTCCTTTCGCAGCACAAACAGCTGCGGAAACAGCTGCAAAGGCAGCTATGGAGCATGGTCTTAAGACAGTAGAAGTATATGTTAAGGGACCCGGCGCAGGTAGAGAGGCTGCAATTCGAGCTCTTCAGGCGGCTGGTCTTGAGATCAGCTTAATTAAGGACGTTACACCCATTCCTCACAATGGTTGCCGTCCGCCTAAGCGCAGAAGAGTTTGATTTGGAGGTGAAGTTAAATGGCAAGATATATTGGTGCGGCGTGCAAGCTTTGCCGTCGTGAAGGTCAGAAATTGTTTTTAAAGGGTGACAGATGCTATACGGGCAAGTGTGCTTTGGACAGAAGAAACTTTGCTCCTGGTCAGCACGGTCAAAATAGAAAGAAGATGTCCGAGTACGGTATGCAGCTTCGTGAGAAGCAGAAAGCTAAAAGATTTTACGGCGTTCTGGAAAAGCAGTTCAGAGAGTACTTTGATAAGGCAAACCACATGGCGGGTATTACCGGTGAAAACCTTCTTAAGGTTCTTGAGAGCAGACTTGACAACGTTGTATACAGACTCGGCTTCGGTACAT
>CAZITC010000033.1:0-8704 GCA_964542085.1 uncultured Ruminococcus sp.
AAATACGTGCACGCAAATTCCATGATTTTGTTCATATCCTTATCCGTTATGCCGGCCTTGGTAAGATTAACAATTCCGAACACCTTGGAAAGTGCGGCCGTCATGGCATCAATGTCGGCCCCGTTTTCGGGCTCAACATAAATTGTGGCCTGATGGTCGTAAATTTTAAAAGGGCCGACCGCCTTGAGCGCTCGAGACATATTGCCTTTAAGCATATCCTGAAATCTTCGGCGGTTACCGCCCTTTAATATAAGTTCACCTGTTTTTGCAAGAATTATTTCCTTCATCTTAAATACTCCAATTTTTCTAATATTATTTTATAAGCCTCGTCAAGATCTTCCTCTGTGGTATCGCGCGAAAGGCTTATGCGAATTGCATTGTCCGCATAGGCGGCGCCGGAGGCACGAAGGGCGGCGTTTGCTTTGCCGGTACCCTTGGCGCAGGCTGAGCCTGAGGAAACGAACACGCCGGAGGACGACAGGGCGTTTAGCATAATTTCCGAACGGATGCCGATAAACGAAACGTTCAGAATATAGGGAAGCGACCGTGCGACAGAGCCGTTCATAACAACATTCGGAAGGGCTAAAAGCTTTTCGGCAAGTTTGTTTCGCAGAGTTAAAATTCTATCATAATGCTTATTCGGGTCAATTAATGAGGCTGCGGCGGCGAATCCGGCAATTGCTGGCATAGCCTCCGTTCCGGAGCGAAAATTCTTTTCCTGGCCGCCGCCGAAGACAATCGGGTGAAGGGTAGCTTTGTCCGATTTATACAAAGCACCGGCACCCTTGGGACCGTGTACTTTGTGACTGCTGACCGAAAGAAAATCAATTCCCCATTTTTGAGGGAAAAGCTCTAATTTACCGTAGGACTGAACGGCATCCACGTGAAAAAGTGCGCGCGGAGCCTTTCTTTTGATGGCGGCGGAAAGCCTGTCAACAGGCATTATGGCGCCGGTTTCGTTATTGACGTGCATAACGCTGACTAACGATGTTTTATCGTCCACAGCATCGATTATTTTTTCAAAGGGCACCACACCGTCCTCCTCCGGAGTGACATAGGTTACGAAAAAGCCCTTTTTTTCCAGCTCCGCAAAGGCGTTTAAAACGGCCGGATGCTCCACCGCGGTTGTTACGACGTGGGCGCCGCGTTTTATGTTTGCGCCGCCTAAAATAGCCAAATTATCGCTTTCGGTACCGCCGGAGGTGAAAATAATATTTTTCGCATCAACATGGAGGGAGGCGGCAACCACCTCCCGAGAGGAGGTTAAAAGCCGTTCCGCCTCAAGTCCTGCGCTGTGGCGTGACGAGGGGTTGCCGAAGCATACCGTCATCGCATCAACTGTTGCCCTTACTGCTTCCTCGCAAGGCTTTGTTGTTGCACTGTTATCCAAATAAATCAAAAAAACACTTCCTAATTTGCATATATATTGATAGTATAGCACTTTTTAAGTCAAAATGCAATATTGACATTTATTTTTTATTGTTGTATACTCAATAAAAAGGAGGAGTGTATTGTGATTTATGAAAAAATAGCACTTGACGAAAGTGATGAAAAAGTATTTTTAGAGGTTTATGCTCCCGATAAAATTGAGGGCTTTATTCGGGATGCGTTGCTTGTAATTCCGGGCGGCGGTTATGCAAATGTTTGTAGTGACAGGGAGGGAGAGCCTGTTGCGCTTGATTTTGTTCAAAAGGGCATGGCAGCTTTTGTTCTTCATTATTCCGTGGGCGATAAGGCACTTTTTCCACGCCCCCTGATTGAAGCCTCAAAAGCGATGAAATATATTAAGGATAATGCCGATAAGTACGGGATTGATGCATCAAGAGTGTTTGCAACGGGCTTTTCGGCCGGTGGGCACCTATGCACAGCGCTTGGAACGCTTTGGCATATGAAGGAAATTTATGATGCCGTTCCCATGGAATACGGCTATAACAGGCCGAAGGGCATTGTTCCTGTTTATCCGGTGGTTTCCGCGCTTGTACCAACACATATTGGCAGCTTTCAATGCATTACGGGAAAGAATGAACTTTCGGAGGATGAACGTGCCCGTTGGTCACTGGAGCGCTTTGTTGACGAAAACTCCGCTCCGGCGTGCATAATTCACACCTCGGACGATAAGGCGGTGCCTGTATACAACGCCTTGGCGCTTGCCAATGCTTACACAAAGGCAGGACAGAAATTTGAGCTTCACATATTCCGCTCGGCTCCGCACGGTATGGCGCTGGGAAACGAAATTACCGCGCTGAATGTGGATGGCTGGAACAACAAGGCGAATGCAGTTTGGACGACACTTGCACGCGAATGGATGAAAAACTCCTGAAAAGGAAAAAGCAAAGGAATCAATTTTCCTTTGCTTTTTCTATTGTAACGCCGGTGTAATAGGTTTGCAAAATTTCCTTATAATCTGCTCCGCCTTCGGCAAGAAGGTTTGCGCCGTGCTGGCTCATGCCAACGCCGTGGCCGTAGCCGCGGACATAAAACACGGCGTTGCTGTGCTCAATACCAAGGTTGAAATTTGTTGACCTTAAAGAAAACAAATTTCTTATTGTGTTGCCGCTAAAGGTCACCCCGCCGATTGAAAGACTTTTTACATATCCGGCCGTGTCGCGCACGGGAACGGAAATGTCAAGAGCGCCGGAATAGTTTTCGGAAACCGAGGCAAGTGCTTTTATAAACTCATCAATCGGAACGGATACGGTGGTTTCGAAGCTTTCCTCACTTTTTTCAAGGGCGGAGTCCACGGAAACAAGGTAGGGCACCTTTGAGCCCCAGACTTCCTCTGCCGAAGTGGTTTTTCCGGCGCTCATGGAATGAAAAGCGGCAACAATCGGCTCGGAATTGTAAGTCATAATTTCATTTGAGGTTTGGCTTACGGCATCAGCTACCTTTTTTAGATTATCACCTCCGCCTGTGTAGTCCTCCGGCGATATATAGGCCTGACAGCAGGCGAAATCCGTGCAAACGGCATTGTCTGAATGGGCGCCGGAGGCTATTTTGTTTAAGGCGTAGGTGCGTGCGGCAACTGCCTGTGCCTTTAAGGCCTCAATGTTATAAGAGGCCGGCATTTCGGCCAAAACAACACCTAAAATATAATCCTCCAAATTCATGGACAGCGTGTCACCGCCGCTAATAACCGATATAGATGTGCTTGCTTCATTGCCTTTTTTGCGTTCGCCATTTTCGGACTTGGGAGCTTCATCCCGGTAGGCCAGGGACGGAAGCAAAAACACCGCCGCAAGAAGCACACAGGCGCAGTATAAATATTGCTTCATAAATAATCACTTCCTAATTACATTATACGGAAGGCTTGTCTGAAAAATTACATAAATATTCCTTGACTTTGATTGGTGGTTAGTGTATACTTGTGAAAGAATGGAGGGTTAGATTATGAAATACACGGTAAGTGAGGTTTACAATGCAATTCAAAATAAAATTGAAACATCGCAGGTTCGTTGCTTTAAGGGAATGGATAAGCCGGTGTTTTTAATATCGGAGCAGTATCCCGGCGTGTGGATGGAGCACGTTTACGATTCGGTAATGTATGCAAAGCTTTACCCGGAAAAGATTGATATAGCGGTAAACACCGTTAAGCTTTTTATTGATCATCAGACGGACAAGGGTCAGCTTCCATGCTATATTTGGGACGGGAACATTCAAACGACCGTTAAGGAAGATGATTTGATAGGTTACGGTCAAATTCAGGAGTGCGTTTCCTTCTACCGTCTTGCTCTTGAAATATGCAAAATGGCGAAGGATGACAGCCTGATTGCGATTTGCTATGAGTCCGGCAAAAGATGGATTGACTGGCTTAGAAGCTACAGAATGACTATGGGAAAGGGGCTTATCGAAGCGTTTGTTGGCTACGATATGGGCCACGACAATAGCGGAAGGTATGAAGGCTTACACTATAAGGGTGCAAGATATACCTTTGACAGAGAGGTTAGCCGCATGGAAAGAGCGTGCATTCCTCCGGAGGAGGACGATATAGCACCCCTTCTTGCAGTTGATATGAATGCAAACTATTTTAAGGACATTGTCTCCATTTCCGAAATGGCGGCTCTTTTGGGCAAGGAAGATGAGGCCGCAGAATGGATGAAGGAAGCACTTTCGGTGAAGGAAAATATGTTTAAGTACATGTACGATAAAGAGGATGCTTTCTTTTACGATGTGGATAAATTCGGCAACAAGCGTAAATATTTGTCGTCAACAATCCTTCATCTTTTGTTGGAGGGTGTGTTGGATAAAAATGAGGATAAGGCGCTTATAAAGGAAATTTGCGAGAGACACATAAAAAATCCCAACGAATTTTGGACAAAGGTGCCGTTCCCGTCTATGGCAATTTCGGATAAAAGCTTTAAAAAGCACACTCCGAGCAATTGCTGGGGCTATTTCTCTCAGGCACTTATTGCCTTGAGAACAACCCTTTGGATGGATGAATACGGCATGAGTGCGGAGCAGGATGAAATTTGCAAAATATGGGTAGAGCGTTGGACGGATGCGTTTGATAACGTAAAGCTCGGTCAGGAGTTTGACCCTATAACAGGTGAGCCCAGCGATTCGAGCGAGTGGTACTCTACCGCGATGCTGTTTTATACTTATTCGGCACGCCGCCTTAAATTGGTTTAATGTGAATAAAATCATCTCGGTTAATTATACTAAATTACCGAGGTGATTTTTTTGTGTACGGCGATAACCTATAAAACAAAGGATTTTTATTTTGGACGTAACTTTGACTATGAAAAAAGCTTCGGCGAAGGCGTAACGCTTATGCCGAGAGGCTTTAGTTATCCAGGAATGGAAGGGGCGGGCTATGCGCTGCTTGGCACGGCACATATTGCATCGGGTGTCCCGCTTTTCTTTGATGCGGTAAATGAAAAAGGCCTTTGCATTGCGGCCTTGAATTTTGAGGGGAATGCAAGCTACGGTGTAGGTGAAGAAAGGAAAGTTCGGCTTGCGGTGCACGAGCTTATTCCGTATGTTTTGAAAAAAGCCGCAACGGTGGATGAGGCGGTCGGATTGATGAACGAAATATGCGTAACGGATGCTACCTTTTCAAGCGAATATAAAGCATCACAGCTTCACTGGATGCTGGCCGATGAAAACCGGTGCGTAACGGCAGAGCCGATAAACGGTAAAATTAAAATTTTTGAAAATACCGTAGGTGTTATGACAAACAATCCGCCCTTCGATTATCAAATGTTTGCCCTTAATAATTACCTTGCTCTTTCGCCCGGTGAAAAGGAATGTGCCTTTGGCACAAAGCTTGAAACCTACAGCCGCGGTATGGGTGCAATCGGCCTTCCTGGAGATTTTTCGTCGCAGTCACGTTTTGTTAAGGCGGCCTTTGTAAAGTTAAATTCCCGCTCCGAAAGCGGAGAAACCGAAAGCGTGAGCCAGGTGCTTCATATTTTATCATCGGTAGCTCAGGTGCGTGGCTGTGTTAAGGTGGGGCAGAACGAATATGAGGCAACGCTTTATTCAGCATGCATAAACGCCGGCAAAGGAATTTACTATTATAAAACATATAACTCAATACAGGTGAAAAAGGTGGAGATGTATAAGGATCGAATAGACGGTAATTCATTGTCGTTTTATCCAATGGAATAACATTATTTTGGCTAAATTAAGAAAAAATGTAAAAAGATAAAAAAACTGTTGACAAACTTAGTTAGTTATGCTAAACTAACTAATGGGGTTAGGGAAAGCTAACTTTGCTGAATGGCTTTAGAATAAAGTGTATAGCGGGTGATTTTAAGTGGATTTATCAAAAGCAATTGAAGGCAATGAATATGAAATTAAGGAAATTAAAACGGATGATGAAGAATTAAACGCGTTTTTGTTTTCCCTTGGCTGTTACAGTGGGGAGAAAATAACGGTAGTATCACACCTTAAGGGTGGATGCGTTGTTTCAATTAAGGATGGCAGATATAACATTGACAGTCAGCTTGCTGAGGCTATAATAATTTAACCAAAAGAAATCAAAATATGCCTGAAACGGTTTAATTTAGGCATATTTTGGATTGTTGTCCTCAAAAGTCAAAAAGCATTATAGCCTCAGGGTTGATTTTTTTTGATTGACGGTTAGTTCTGACTAACTTCGATATATAATACCAAACTGATTTTATAAGGAGGAGTATATTATGAGAATTGCTTTAACAGGCAATCCAAACTCCGGTAAAACCACAATGTATAATGCTCTGACCGGCAGAAATGAAAAGGTCGGAAACTGGGCAGGTGTTACCGTTGAGAGGAAGGAGCATCCGATTAAAAGGGCTTACCGGAGCTGGGACGGTGAGCTTATTGCGGTTGACCTTCCGGGCGCATATTCCATGTCACCCTTCACGTCGGAGGAAAGTATTACAAGCTCTTACGTAAAGAAGGAAAATCCCGATGTTATTATCAACATTGTTGACGGCACAAATTTAAGCCGAAGCCTTTTCTTTACAACACAGCTTCTTGAGCTCGGTATTCCCGTTGTGGTTGCTTTGAATAAAAGTGATATTAACGAAAAAAAGGGCACTAAAATTAATGTGGAAAAGCTTTCTGAAAAGCTTGGTTGTCCCGTAATTGAAACAGTATCCACCCAGTCAGAGGGACTTAAGCTGGTTGTTGCCGCGGCGGCAGAGCGTGTAGGGTGTGCGCAGAAGGCTTGCTACAGCGAGGGCAATATTGACCTTACCGATAAACACGCTGTTGAGGAAGCGGACAGAGAGCGCTTTAAGTTTGTTAACGACATTGTGAAAGAGGTTGAAAGCCGCAAGGTTTTAACAAAGGATAAAAACGTCGGCGATAAAATTGATGCCGTGCTTACAAATAAATGGCTGGGTATTCCGATTTTTGCTGTTGTAATGTGGCTTGTTTTCCAAATTTCACAGGTTTGGGTAGGTCAGCCTGTTGCAGACCTTCTTGTAGGATGGCTTGAAGCCTTCCAGGGATGGGTAGGCGACTTATTGGCAGATGCAAGCCCCTTGCTTTCGGCAATTTTGGTTGACGGCGTAATCGGAGGTGTAATTGCGGTAGTAGGATTTTTGCCACTTGTAATGGTAATGTATTTCCTCATTGCACTTTTGGAGGACTGCGGATATATGTCAAGAGTGGCGGTTGTTTTGGACCCCATATTCAAAAAGGTCGGTCTTTCGGGTAAGTCGGTTATCCCCTTCGTTATTACGATAGGCTGTGCCGTTCCCGGTATTATGGCAAGCCGTACAATCCGTAATGAGCGTGAGCGCAGAGCGACCGCTATGCTTTCACCCTTCATGCCCTGTGGAGCGAAAATTCCGGTAATTGCACTTTTTGCCGGTGCATTTTTCGGCGGTGCAGGCTGGGTAAGCACACTTATGTATCTTTCCGGTATTGTGCTTATATTCCTCGGAGCATTGCTTGTTAATAAGATTGTCGGATATAAGACAAGAAAATCCTTCTTTATCATCGAGCTTCCCGAGTACAAGGTGCCGAGCCTTTGGGGTGCATTTAAGTCAATGTGTGCACGCGGCTGGGCTTACATAGTAAAAGCGGCAACAATCATTCTTCTTTGCAACATGGCGGTACAGCTTATGCAAACCTTTACATGGAAGCTTCAGGTTGCGGAAACAGCGGATTCATCAATACTCGCATCAATTGCAACACCCTTTGCTTATGTTTTGGTACCCATTGTAGGTGTTTTAAGCTGGCAGTTGGCGGCAGCGGCTGTAACAGGCTTCATTGCTAAAGAAAACGTTGTAGGAACACTGGCCGTTTGCTTTGTAGGACTTGAAAACCTTATTGATACAGAGGAGCTTGCTCTTATTGAAGGTGCCGGCACACAGGCGGCTGCAATCATGGCAATCACTAAGGTTGCAGCACTTGCTTACCTTATGTTTAACCTTTATACACCTCCTTGCTTTGCGGCAATAGGTGCCATGAACTCGGAAATGAAGAGCAAAAAGTGGCTCTGGGGCGGAATTGGACTTCAGCTTGGAACAGGCTATATCGTTGCGTACTTGGTTTACACAATAGGAACACTTATTACTGCTCCGGAAAGTATTAATATAGGTGCGGCAATTGCCGGCCTGGTAATTGTACTTGCTATAGTGGGCATTGTTGTAGGACTTATCAATAATACCAACAAAAAGCTTAAGGAAGAATATGCCTTAACTGCTGACAGCAAAAACACGGGAGTTAGAGTGTAATGGTTAAAAACATTATCCTGATGCTCATCCTTATTGCAATAGCATCAGGTTCCGGAGCGTACTTATACAGGGCGAAAAAACGCGGTGAGCACTGTGTTGGCTGTCCTTATGCAAAGCAATGCAAAACAACACAGTGCCAAAGCTCAAAAGCAAAATAAAAAAGCATCAGCCCCGGCGTTTAACCGGGGCTGATTTTTAAAAATAATATAAAGGAGATGAAATGCAAGTGAGTATTGTCATAGTCGGCGGGCATGACAGAATGCACTGCCAATATAAAGAAATATGTAAAAGGTACGGGTGCAAATGCAAGGTGTTTACACAATGTCCCGCAAATTTTCAAAACCAAATCGGAAATCCGGAATTAATAGTTGTGTTTACAAAAACGGTTGCACATAAAATGCTCAATGCGGCATCATGTCAGGCAAGAAAAACCGGCACGGCAATAAAGCATTGCAATTCATCAGGGGCCTGTGCGCTGGCCGAGGCTTTGAACGAACATTTTGAAAAAGCACAGTAAAAAATGCCTGCGGCATAAG
>CAZITC010000034.1:0-8514 GCA_964542085.1 uncultured Ruminococcus sp.
CACATATGTACAGGTGTAGCTTGTTAAATAGCCGCACTCCTTTGTGTGCTCGGTGTGGTGCGGGCACTGCCCGTAGCCGTCACCGATTGCGGCAAAGGTTGTTACCGGCACAAGCGGCAAAAGCATTACCGCCGCAATGATTAATGATAGAATTTTTTTTGCTTTCATTTTAATAAACCAACCTCTCTTTCCGTTGCTTTAATTAATGATTCGCTTTTCTGGGGCTTTTAATCACCCCATTGCGCGCCGCGCAAAATATTTATTATCCGCCGCTTTCACGGTACTTTCTTAACCCTATCCAATGCCGCTTTCACGGCATTGGATAGGGTTTGTAGCATCGGCGTTTTTTTACGCCTCTAAAAATCTTTGAAGAATAACCGCAATTTCTGCACGGGTTGCCATTTCTCCGGGGGCAAGAAGCTTATCGGTCTTGCCATTCATTATGCCCTTTAATGTGCAATACATTACGCCCTCTACCGCATAATCGGAAATTTCGTCCGTATCGGCATAGCTAAGGCGAATTGCCCATGCACCCTCGGGTGCAACCCCTTTGAATATTGCATAACGGAAAATGATTGTTGCAATTTGCTCGCGGGTAATGTTTGCATCCGGAGCAAAGCTGTTTTCACTTACGCCGGATATTATGCCGTTTGCCTTTGCCCATGCAACCGCCTTCTCATAATAGCTGTCATTCGGAACATCATCAAAGCCTGTTGCCGCATCAACTTCGGGCTCGCCCTCTGCCCTGTACAAAATGGTAACAAGCATTGCGCGTGTAAGGGGCATATCGGGGCCGAACTTATCCTCGGTAATGCCGTTCATAAGTCCCTTGTTATAAATGTAGTCAATGCTTTCCGTTGCCCAGTGCGATACACCGTGAACATCGGAAAATTCCTTAGAGGAAGGCGCCTTTTCACCCTTTACAAACTCAACGGTGCAATCTCCGGAAACCGTAATGCTTATGCTGTCCTTCGACTTCTCAAAATCGGTAATTTCCGTTTTGTTGCCTTCCTTATCGGTTACAATAACCTTTTCAATTTCATCCGCATCGGAAACGGGAAGCGTAATTTCGGCCTCCTTATTCTTCGGCACGGTTATTTCGGTTGTCTTTTCGCCCTCGGCGTTTTCTTTCGTTGTAACACTTACTCCGTCCTCGCGCTTTGCGACCGTTGTCACATTGCCCTTGGCATCGGTCTTTGTTTCCGTAACCGTACCCTCGGTATCCTTCTCGATAACGGTTTTATCTCCGTTTTTCTTGGTTTCCGTTGATAATGAGCTGCCGTCCGGCCATTCTGTTACCTCGGTAACGGTGCCGGTTAATTTGTTCGTTGTTGTTGTGGTAACGGAGCCGTCCTCGTTTTCGGTTACAACAACAATTATGTTGTCGTTCCTTCTTCCGCCACTGCCGCCTGAATAGGTGCTTACCTCAATATCGAATACCAACGGCTCATAGTTGCCGTTCTCCTCGGTAAATCTTATTGATGCCTTGCCGGAGGTGTTTAAAACATCATCCTCGTTAATCCATTTGAAGCTACCGGAAACAGGCTTATCGTCAACGCCCAAAATATCGCCCTCGATTACGGAGGCATCCTTCAGCGCATCGCCGCGGCGAAGGGTTGCCGTTGTGGGCTTTTCGGTGCTTGCCTTAAGGGTTGCTTTTGCCATAGAGGTTTCCTTATCGGAAATTGTGCCGGTGAAGTTGCCCGTTGCTGTGAAGGTTGTTTTGTCCGAAACGTTTGTAACAACGCTCCAATTACCTGTTACGGTTTCATTGTCAAGCGTAACCGTTGCCTTGGGAAGCTGCTCTTCGCCCGAATAGGTCATGCTGTCGAACGCGCCGACAACAGCACCGGTTACAGGCTTTCTTTCAATTCTAAAGCCGGTTTCTACCATAATGTTGCCGTAGTTATCCGTTCCTTCCACGTTGAAGCAAACATTGTATTCACCTGCCTCGGTGGGTACGATGTCGGAATAGCTGTCATTAGACTCGCCGAGCTTCTTGTAGCTAACCTTTACCGTGCCGAACTTAGACTGTCCCGCGGTTACCTTTGCGCTCTCGCCGTAGGTCCAGCTGGACACGGAGGGCTCTACAATCCAGGAATTGTTTGCCGTCATAATTACAAGCATTGACGTTGCGGGGCTCAGCTGAGCATAGCCCTCTGCCATGGTGAAGCTTGCCGTAACGTTATATACGCCGGCATTTGTGGGTGCCGCCGATGTGCTTGCATAAACCGTACCTTGTATTCCCTCATAGGTGTAGCTTACTGCCGTAACGCCGGTGAAGGGTACCTCAATCGGCTCGTGGCTTATTGTATCGCCGGTGTATTCAGTGCTTTTAGTATTAAAGGCGGGCGCCGTTGCCTGTAAGGGAATGATTGTTGCCGTTGCATTATTAAAGGTCAATCCGTCAAAGCTGTAGTTCGTCGTCGCTTGCGTATTCTTTGTAATAACCTTTAATGAAACCTTCTTGTTCTCGCCGACATTTTTATTGTCAAAGCTTGCATCTGCCGTGTAATCGGTGCCAAGCACAAGGCTGTCGTTGCCGACAAGACCGTCAAAGCTCACACTCGTTACCGTTGCATCAGTTGTACCGTCATAGTACTTGTTGCTTACCGTTGCTCCTTTTATTGTAAGCTGCTTTTGACTTATATTTGCATTTGCCGAAACAATGCTTTCCGTTAACTCGTAATTTTTTGCCAAAATAGTTTCTTTAAGAGAAATGCTTACCTCGGCCGTTCGGTTACCGATGTTTTTAAGGTCAAAGTTTGCCGTCACGCTGTAGTCGACATTCTCGGTAAGACTATCGCCCCCGGCAAGATTTCCAAAGTCTATCGAAGCGACCGCATCCGTCGTTCCGTCATAGATTTTATCATCTACATTAGCGGAGGGTGTGATTTTTCTCTTGTTAATCTTAACTGTAAAGTTGCCGTCAGCCGTTGCATGGTTATTTGCACTTACCTTATAGTAAACCGTGTATGTACCGGCATTTTTAAATGCGGGCACTTCTTCCGAATAGGTGCCGTTTTCATCCTTGCTGTAGGTAAAGGTAACGCTGTTTTGACCAACCGCCGTTGCGGTTTTGTTAACCGTGGCCGTTTGCTCCGTGCCGTTATAGGTCAGCTCATTCGCAGTTACCGAAACATTTGTAAGTTCTGCCGGTTTAACTTTAAGCTGGGCCGTGCCGCTTGCCTTATCGTAAACACTGCCCTCCCCGGGAGTAAATTCCCATGCCGCCGAGTAGCTGTCCGTAACGCTTGGAACTGCAGAGCTGTTTTTCCAGGTAAAGGTACCGGGTACGGCCTCGCCCGACTCGCCCGTCAACGAGGCGGAGGTAAAGGAAACGCTTCCCACACTTTCGCCGTAGGTAATTTCCGTTTTGCTTAAGGCGGGATTGCCCGTAGGTACCGGCCGCGGCTTTGCGTTAAAGTTAACTTTTAACGTAAAGTCACCGTAATTCTGTGTTGTTACATGAACATCAACTGCGCCGGCCGTGCCCGCTGAAAATGTTTTGTCCGCAACAGAAAATGTAAGCTTATTATTTTCGTCTACATTAATATTTGTTATTTGTGTAGTTCCACTATACATACCAACTGTACCTGACAGCGTGCCGTAGCTTTTGCCGGTGCCCATATCAGGCAAAATAGTGCCCAAATCCACGGAATAAGACTTTTGAAGGTTTGAGTAAAAGTCCACCGTTGCGACTGCATTTGTCGGTGCGGCCGCAGGGTTTATTTTCCAGCCGGCGGTGATTTCACCCTTCAGATTTCCCCTTCCCTCAACCTTTACCTCATACACTCCGGCATCTGTTTGAGCAGTTACGTTCATCAGCGCATAATCGGTGTACTCCACGAGCTCCTCAAGCAGCTGAGAGGGAGCGTTTTCAGACCTTGTTTTAAGTGATAAGCTGAAGTTCGGTCTTTGCGCCGCTCCTGTATAGGTTAGTTCAACCGGCTGCTCGATTGAAAGAATTATGCCGCTCATATTGCCTATATCAAGCGCTTCAATCATAGCATAAAACGGCCCCTGGGGATTTTGCTCACTGCCAAGGTCGGTATAATTTGAGTTTGTGCTTTCAAGGTACCAGTAAATTTTATACATCCCCCGCGTTCTTCCCCTTGGGCAAGTCGTTGTCCATGTACCTGTGTCACCCAGGCGGTAATGGAAGGTGCCGACCCTGTTGCTTACTATGTTAACAAGCTCCTGTTCCTTGGTATTATATGTTAATATCTTTCCGGTAAGCCCTGTAAAATCATCCGTCTCCACGGGTGTTTTTGGTGCTACGTTAAAGGTTACCGTGCCGGTTTTGCTGTAGCCGTCCACCGTGACAACGCACTTAAATACGCGCTCACCGGCAACCGGAGTGGGAAGAATATAGGTTTGCTCGGTTGCATCGCGCGCAATCTCCTCATTTCCGTTCAGCACACGGTACCATTGATAGGTAGGTGTTTCGGTCACGCCTTGCGCAAGGGTAGCGTTTACCGTGAGAACTGCTTTGCCTCCTTGATATGTGTAGCTTTCCTTGTCCGAGGTAACGGATACTGCGGTGATGGGCAGCTTTTTAACCGTTACGTTTTGTACCTCATTTATAATGCCTTGTGACCGGGTTTTATTGGTATACCAAACCGCTTCTTCCGTTCTTATGCCGTAGTCATCGGAAAGAACTATTCCTATATCGTTTCCGGTCACGTTAATAGCGGTATAACTTCCGCCGTAAAGACGAATCAAGTCGGGTTGGCCCGGATTTAGCAAAAGCTTACCTGTAACGTCTATTCCGCTTTCCTCAACAGTAAATCCGGCACCGGGGTCAATCACAAACGCACCGTTTTCGTCCGATATTACAACTGTACCGTTTTTCATTGTAACGGTGGTATATATTGCAAGATTTTTCGCGGTAAGCGTTTTTTCGTTAAGGTCAACCGTTATGGCCGCGCTGTCATCCGAAAGGTTAATTTCAATGCCGTCGGCACTATCGTCCGTTATGCTTTGCAAAAGCTTAAGTGTGTCGCCTTGCGCAAGGGCGCCGATCGCGGTCCTAATATCGGTATAGTACGCTGTATTTGAGCCGTTTTCTCTGCTTACCACAACCCTTTCATCGCAAAGTGAGCATGTGCCCGTTTGCTCATTAAACGCCGCAGTGCCGTTTGTGTTCTTGTGGTTGCACATTTCAACCGTTATGTCAATTAACTTAAACGCTTTATATCCGTCCACAGTTACAACGCACTCATAGGTGTGCTTGCCCAGTGTAGGTGCAGTAATTGTTATGCTGCTTTTAGTTCCGGATAACGCTGTAAGGCCGCCGCCCGTAAGATCAAACCACTCATAAGAGCAGGAGCTTGATGCTTCCAGAGGCGTAAGCTCCGCCGTGATGGTTGCATTTTTGCCCAAAATGCACCTTTCATCGTTGGAGGTAAGATTAAACGACTTTATCGGAACGGGCTTTATTGTTATATTTTCCAGCATCATTTTATTATCGTCAACGCCGTACCAAATTTTAGGTGAGCTGTTCTCATCGCAGAATACATAGCCCTCTGCAAGACAGCGCGTTATGTACTCGTCCGTTGCCGCGGAAATACGCTCATACGTTCCGCCCTTAAGCATGGGTTTTTCACCGTTAATGATCAGATTTTTAAAGTGAGCCGTTTTTGCATTTACTTCATCAATCTCAATCTCTCCGTCGTTTGCAACTTCAACTTTTCCGGTAAAGCTTACGTTGGCTTTTACCGAAAGAACGCCATTGTCAACATCAATCGGCGCACTTACGGTGCCCGGCGTTCCGGTTGAGCTGTCCGTAAAGTTTACCGTGGTGCGATCTTTAACTATAATTTTTCCCGTAGTGTTAGCCGAAAGGGTTTTTCCGTTAAGGTCAATTTTTCTGCAACGTTCTAATGGAACAGTGCCCTCAGAAGCGGTATCACCGTAAAGCTTAAGCTCAACATAGTGGTCGGAGCTTGTAAAGCTTAGCGCCTCGGTAAGGCTTTCTGCCCATGCCTCGTTCACTGTATCACCGTTGTTCAGTTTAACGGCTACCTTTATCTTAAACTGCGTGTCGCAGTCGGCGCAAAGGCCCGTTTCGCTTACCGGGTTATGCGGACAGGGAGCACCGCACTCCGCGCAAGCATGGCTGTTGTTTTTAAATCCTCCGGAATGAGAGCATTCCTCAGCGCAAATTGAGCATACGCCGCCGGTAAATGCCCATTCGCCCTCGGCCGTTTTGTGCGAGCAGGGAGCACCGCACACATCGCAAGCATGACTGTTGTTTTTAAATCCGTTCGGGTGGGTGCACACTCTTCCGCACACACAGCCGCTTTCCTCATCATAATCGCAGGTATGCGCCAAAACCTTTACATTTATAAGCTCAGTATCTGCCGCCGCGTTTTTAAGCACATAATCAAACTTAGCACCGTCAAATACGTAATAGGCACAGCCGTCGCCCAAAAAGTCCAAAACACTGCCCAAAGCAGGCGCTTCTATGTGTTGTATTTCGCACCCCGCCTTTAAGGTGATTCCTCCGCCCGAAAGGTTAGTTGCTCTAATCAGAGAAACAAAGCTGTCTTCCGCAACCAAAACTCCGTTTTGACCAAGTGTTATTTCACCCATGTAGGCTTCTTTTATGTTTAATGTGCCTTCAAGGCTAAGTTTTGCCTCAAAGCGCGTATGGCTTCCGTTTTCTTCGTCAGCCTTGCCCTTTACTGTAACGCTTACATTCGCCGGCACGGTAACGTTATGCGATGCATATATATTAAAATCTCCCAAATCATAGGTACCGGCATTTAAGCTTACGTTTTCGGTAATATAGCAATCGGCAAGCAGGCTAAGGGTTTTTCCGGCCGCCATTGCGGAAAACGCCTCTGTCAGCGTTTTGTAATATGTTTCCGTGCTTCCTTCGCTTACCTTCGCCACATAGTACCGATAGTCACAATTTTTGCACTTGCCGTCCTCCCCAACGTTAAGGTCGCCGCCATCTTTTTTATGGTTACAGGTTGTGTTGCACCAAACACAGGTGTCCTCACTGTTAAAGGAGTGTTCGCACTTTATAACTTTAACCTCGCTCTTGTATTGGGTCAAGTTGCTCCAGTCGCTGTAATTTATCGTCTTGGAGTCATAGGAGAGAGTGCAGCCCGGCGCAATAATATCCCTAAGCTTCTTGTCCACGCTATCTGATATGCCAAAGCCCATATAACCTATATACGCTTCATAAATTGTAATATCACCGCCACTCACACCAAGGATGCCATGGAAAGTCGTTCCTTTAACCACCGTTGTGCCGCCCTTTATTTCCACGCCGTCTGCGGATATTACCCTGCCCAGGTTTAACGTGCCGCCTGTTTGGATTATTTTACCCCAAACATATGGATTATAGTAGTTGCCAATCATTATCGTCTTATTTTGTGTGCTTGTAATGGTAACGCTTGTGCCCTCAGCCACGGTAATACTACCGCTTTCGGTTAAGCCCTCCGCTTCTGACACATTAAGTTCTCTTCCGTTTAAGTCAATTTTATATTCTCCGGAAGGAAGAGTTAAGCTTAAAATCTCTATCCGGGCGGTTTTCTCCGTTTCGCCGGTAAATAAAATTACGGCATTTTCAAACGCAGTCGCGTCTTTCACCCGGGAAAGCGCATCGGCAAAATCGTCCGTCCAGTAAGCCGGTAAAACGCCCCTTGTCACCTTGAAGGCAAGCTTATTTCCGCACACGGAGCACACGCCGTCAATTCCCACGGCAGAGGCACCTGTTGCATCAATATGTGAGCAGTCAGCGCGGCATAAGGTGCACTTTCCGTTTGCTCCGATTGCGGTTGTGCCGTTCTTGCTGTGCGGGCAGGCAATAACCTTAACCGGCTCATTAATCGACTTTGACATTCCGGGCTCATAAATCACTGTGTATTCACCGTTACGGTCGCACTTTGCCAACACATCGCCTATTTCCAAGCAATCACTCAAGCTTTCGCTGTACTGGCCTTGCGCTTTCACACCGCCCAAAATTGTCAGGCCGCGGATAAGGTGGTTTCCCTGCCTTCCTGAAATACAAACTTCTCCGGTAATGGTTACGTCGGTTTCCCGGCCTTCAAGACTTTTCCTAAAGCCGTCATCAGCACTGCTATAAATGCTGCCGTCCAGCGTTCCGGTGCCGGAAAACCTATACATTCCGGTATAATCCCTAATATTTCCCTTTATGGTGTGGGCGTTAAAGTTAATTTCTCTGTTCCATAACCAGCTGATGTTCTCGGCCTCAGCAATATCGGCGTAAAGGGTGATTATATCCTTCTTTGCCGCATCAAGTACCGTATCAGCAAGCACCGCGCCAACGCTTATGCCCCAAATAGTGCCGTTAACAGTGCCGCCTTGTTGTTTTACACCGCTGTCAATTACGCGCTTCACCTTAAACTGCGTGTCGCAGCCGGCGCAAAGTCCGTTATCGCTTACGTTGTCGTGCGTACAGCTTCCCTCACCGCAAATAGCGCAAGCAACAGACATCGTGGAGGGGTAATAGTGCCCGTCCGCTGCACAGCTTCTGCC
>CAZITC010000035.1:0-8493 GCA_964542085.1 uncultured Ruminococcus sp.
CAGTTAAGCTGGCTTTGGATAATTCCGATACTTGCAACAGCAGCAGCGTTTTTCTCAAACTGGGTTACATCAAAATTAAATCCGGTAAGCGGTGAGCAGGCACAGACCATGAAGAGCATGAATTTGATGATGCCGCTGATGACACTGTTTTTCACCTTTACATTATCTGCGGGAATTGGTGTTTACTGGTTTTTCAGCACAATGATTTCTGTTGCTCAGAGCTTTATTTTAACTAAATACTTTGAAAAAAAATATCCTTCTGTTAATGTTGCAGGGAAAGGAAAAAAATAATGAGATATACCGAGAAAAAAGCAAAAACCGTTGACGATGCGGTTAGTCAGGCACTTTTGGAGCTTAATGCTTCGAAGGATGATGTTGAAATAGAAATAATTGAAGAGTCAAAGGGTCTTTTCGGAATTTTGGGAAGTAAGGAAGTTAAGGTAAGGGTAACCCTGAAGGAAAGCGAAAAAGTAACTGTTGCAAAAAACTTTATAAAAAATGTAACCGATAAAATGGGTCTTAATATTTCGGTTTCCGCAAGACTTGATGAGGAAAATGACATTTTGAAGGCAGAGCTTGAGGGTGAAGGCCTCGGTCTTCTTATCGGAAGAAGGGGAGAAACGCTTGACTCTCTTCAGTATTTGACAGGAATTATAGTAAACAAGGGTGCGGACGGCTACACAAAGGTTACCGTGGATGCCGAAAATTACAGGGAAAGAAGGCAAGAGGCACTTGTTGCACTTGCTGAAAGAACTGCGGCAAAAGCT
Organism: uncultured Ruminococcus sp.; assembly: GCA_964542085.1. GTDB lineage: Bacteria > Bacillota > Clostridia > CAKSNL01 > HGM11501 > HGM11501. The sequence continues at coordinate 768 of CAZITC010000035.1, forward strand.
GTTAAATACAGAAAGAACATGGTTATTGAGCCTAAAAATCCTTATGAGAGAAGAATAATACATGAGGCTCTTCAGGATTATCCTGAGGTTACTACCTATTCTGTAGGAGAGGATCCCAACAGAAAGGTAATTGTAGCTTACAAGGGAATGGCCGGCGGCTACAGAAGAGGTCAGGACCAGGAATAAAAAAGAAAGAGAAGAGCTGTAAAAATACAGCTCTTTTATCTTGAAAGGAAATTTTTTATGGCGGAAACAATAGCGGCAATAAGCACTGCCAATCAAAGCGGCGGTATTGCAATTATAAGGCTAAGCGGTGATAATGCGGTAGAGACGGCAGATAAGGTTTTTTTCGGTAATAAAAAGCTTTGTGACGTGAAAAGCCACTCCATGGTTTACGGGAAAATAAAAGACGGTGAGAATTTAATTGATGAATGTCTGTGCTCCGTTATGCGCGCTCCGAAAAGTTATACAACTGAGGATGTTGTGGAAATAAATGTTCACGGCGGCGCTCTTTCGGCAAAAAAAACGTTGGAGGCTGTATTAAAGGCCGGTGCCAGGCCGGCACGGGCGGGTGAATTTACGTTAAGGGCCTTTATGAACGGAAGAATAGATTTGTCGGAGGCTGAGGCCGTTGCGGATATTATAAGCTCTAAAACCTATCTTGCCCAAAGCGCCGCAGTAAACCAATTGGAAGGAAAGCTTAAAAACAAAATTAATGAAATAAGAAGCAGGGTTATAGAAATTTTAAGCTATATTACCGTTGCCTCCGATTTTCCGGACGAGGATGCAGATTCCCTTTCCGGAATGAACATTGAGGAGGAAATAAGAGCGTTAAAAAAACAAACTGCCGAAATTATTAAAAATGCCGACAGGGGTATTATATTACGTGAGGGTGCGGTTGTTGCCATATGCGGAAAGCCTAATGTGGGAAAATCATCTGTTCTTAATGCGCTTTCCGGAGAGGAAAAGGCAATTGTAACCGATATTGAAGGAACGACACGCGACATTATAGAAGAGTATGTTAATATTAAGGACATTCCCATAAGGCTTGCGGATACCGCCGGAATAAGGGATAACACGGATACGGTGGAAAAAATCGGTGTAGAGCGAGCAAAGGAATATATAAAAAAGGCGGATGCTTGTCTTTTTGTTGCGGACGGTGCACGGGAGTTTGAAAAAGAGGACGAGGAAATTTTTTCATTAATTAAGGAAAAGCCGTTTGTTATTGCTGTAAACAAGTCTGACCTTCCGCAAAAATGCGTTATTCCTGGCAGTTATGAGGCTGTTATGATTTCCGCGGCAACAGGTGATGGCATGGATGAGCTTGAAGAAAAGCTTTGCGAAAAAATTATGGGCAGTGACTTTTCAGAGGAAAGCGTTATGATTACAAACAACCGCCACAAGGAAGCGTTTATTGAGGCGGACAAAGAAATAGAAAATGCGTTAAAAACAATTGACGGTGGCTTTGAAACCGACCTTGCGGCAATAAGCCTTGAAAGAGCGGCAGCACATTTGGGTGAGATTACCGGAATGACCGTTTCTGATGAGGTTGTTGATAAGGTATTTTCTAAATTTTGTATCGGAAAATAGGGAGAAAAAGATGGAATTATTTAATGCCGGAAAATATGATATTGCTGTTATCGGAGCCGGGCACGCCGGCTGTGAGGCGGCGCTTGCCGCTGCAAGAATGGGACAAAGCGTGGTTATGTTTTCCGTTAACCTGGATGCAGTTGCAAATATGCCGTGCAATCCCCACATCGGCGGAACGGCGAAGGGGCACCTTGTAAGGGAGATTGACGCTCTTGGCGGAGAAATGGGAAAAGCCGCGGACGAAACCTATATTCAAATAAAAATGCTTAATCTGGGAAAAGGGCCGGCGGTACATTCGCTTCGCGCTCAGATTGACCGAATGAAATACCGCGAAAGAATGAAGCACGCGGTGGAAATGACGGAAAACCTTGACCTAAAACAGGGTGAGGTTGTGGAAATAAATTTTGAAGAAGGCCGCGTTAAAAGCGTGGTTACCGCAACCGGCGCTATTTATGAGGTTGGAGCCTGCATTATTGCAACGGGCACCTATTTGAAGGGCCGCATTGTTATAGGTGAACTTAATTATGAAGGCGGTCCTGACGGAATGATGCCGGCAAACAGGCTTTCGGAGTGTTTGATGAAAGCCGGGATAAAGCTTATGCGCTTCAAAACGGGTACACCATCCAGAATAAACAGAAGAAGTGTGGATTTTTCCTTAATGGAAAAGCAGGAGGAAAAGGATCCCCCTCTTCCCTTTTCTTACGAAACAAAAAATATGCGGCCGAGCACGAAGGAGTGCTATATTACCTATACTAACGTCGAAACCCACGAAATTATAAGAAGCAACATTGACCGTGCTCCGCTTTTTAACAAGTCGATAAAAGGTACAGGACCGCGCTACTGCCCTTCGATTGAGGATAAGGTTATGCGCTTTTACGATAAGGAGCGCCACCAGATTTTTGTGGAGCCCATGGGCGAAAACACGGAGGAGCTTTATATTCAGGGCATGAGCTCCAGCTTGCCTGAGGACATTCAAATAAAAATGCTTCATTCGATAAAGGGGCTTGAAAACGCTAAAATTCAGCGTAATGCATATGCTATTGAGTATGACTGCTTAGACCCGACGCAGCTTAAGCCCACGCTGGAGTTTAAAAGCATTGAAGGGCTTTACGGCGCAGGCCAGTTTAACGGTAGCTCCGGTTACGAGGAGGCGGCATGCCAGGGACTAATGGCCGGAATTAATGCCGCGCTTAAAATTCAGGGAAAGGAGCCTTTTATTCTTGACCGGTCTGAGGCTTACATCGGCGTTTTGATTGACGATTTAACCGTTAAGGGTACGCCGGAGCCTTACAGAATGCTTACCTCCCGTGCGGAGTACAGACTTTTGCTTCGCCAGGATAATGCGGATATGAGGCTGACGGAAAAGGGTTACAGACTCGGACTTATAAGCGAAGAAAGATACAAGGCCTTTACGGAAAAAAAGCGGCTTGTGGAGCAGGAAATACAAAGGTGCGAGCATTTGAATATTGCTCCGACGAGTGCGGTTAATGCACTTTTGCGTGAGCATAACAGCACGGAAATTACAACCGGCTTTAAGCTGGGCGAGCTTATAAGAAGGCCGGAGCTTAACTATTTTTCACTGGCGGCAGTTGATCCGGAAAGACCCCCTCTCTCCTATGAAGTGGCTGAGGAGGTAAACATTTCGGTAAAATACGATGGTTATATAAAAATGCAGTTTGAGCAGGTTAAAGCCTTTAAAAAACTGGAAACAAAGAAAATTCCCGAAAATATTGACTATAACGATGTTGCCGGCCTTAAAAAGGAGGCGCGCGAAAAACTTATCTCGGTAAGGCCGGAAAACATTGGCCGTGCGGGAAGAATTTCCGGCGTATCCCCGGCCGATATTACCGTTTTGCTGATTTATATTGAGCAAATGAAAAGAGGGTGAGCTTATAAAAGAGAATATTTATCCCGTTGAGCTTACAGAAAAGGCTCTTTTGCGGCTTGATAAGTACCGCGAGCTTTTGCTTGAATACAATAAGGTGATGAATTTAACCGCCATAACCGAAAAAAGGGATATTGAAGTTAAGCACTTTGCAGACTCCCTTTCCCCCCTCACTCTCGGCATAATCAAGGAAGGCATGAGCGTTGCCGATGTGGGAAGCGGTGCCGGATTTCCGGGAATGCCGATTAAAATTGCTATGGAGGGTGTTTCGGTTACGCTTATTGATGCGTTGGATAAAAGAGTGCGCTTTCTAAATACCGTAGCAACGGAACTTGGTCTTGAAAAAATAAGCTGTGTTCATAAAAGAGCGGAGGAAGCCGGTCAGGATGAGCTGATGAGAGAAAGCTTTGACGTAGCCATGTCCCGCGCGGTCGCGCCGCTGGATATTCTTTCGGAATACTGCTTGCCCTTGGTGAAGGTCGGAGGATATTTCATTGCACTTAAAGGGCCGACGCCTGAAAATGAGGTAAATGCGGCAACGGAGGCTATAAAAATCCTCGGCGGTGATGTGCCGGTTATAAAGGAAATGCCATTGCCGGACGGAATTGTGCACACGGTTGTTATCATAAAAAAGACGGCGTCAACTCCGATGAAATACCCCAGAAAATCCGGTAAACCGGCTAAATCCCCCATAAAATAACCTTACAAAGTCGAATTCGGTCACACGATTTATATTTACAAAATATGGAAAATATGTTAATATAAAGGTGTTCAAAGGACGATGAGGAAAACTGCTTTTGAATAAAAGCAGTTTTTTTACTAAGGAGGATAAAATGATAAGTGCCGTATTTTCCGAGGAAATTCCAAAAAAGATAATTGAAATACCGCTTGAAAGGATTGACACAAACCCGGAGCAGCCGCGAAGGTTTTTTGATATTGAGGCGTTGGCCTCGCTCGCCGCTTCGATTGACGAGTACGGTGTAATCCAGCCAATTACCGTTAAAAAGAAGTCGGATGGCCGGTATGTAATTGTGGCCGGAGAAAGGCGCTACCGCGCAAGCTGTATGGCGAAAAAGCGAACAATCCCGGCAATCGTTGTAAGCATGGACGAGAAAAAAAGCGCAGAGATAGCGCTGCTTGAAAATCTGCAAAGAACGGATTTAACCTTTTTTGAGGAAGCGGAGGGCTATCTTCGGCTGATGACGGAGTACGAAATGACGCAGGAGGAGCTTTCGGAAAAGCTTGGTAAAAGCCAGTCGGCAATTGCAAATAAGCTAAGGCTTTTGAAGCTGGATGACGAAAGCAAAAAAACCATTTTTGATGCCGGACTGACAGAAAGACACGCCAGGGCACTTTTAAAGCTGGGAAATAAAAAGCTTAGAGATAAGGCACTGAAAATCATTGTTGAAAAAAAGCTTAACGTTGCTATGAGTGAGGCTGTCATAGAAAAGCTGGCACACAGCGAGGCGGAAGCCAAGCGCTTTTCTACCTTCACGGCCGCCGTAAGTGAAAATATAAAGCGGCAGAAAATGTTTTGCAGTACAGTCAATAAGGCAATAAGGCTTCTTAATAAATCCGGAATAGCAACGGATATAGAGCAGGAGGAAACCGACGAAAGCTTTACCTACAGGATAAGTATATCAAAACGCTAACCCTATTCCCCCTTAGTACAGCGGCCAATGTTTCACGTGAAACATTGGCCGCTGAATTTTTTTAAATGTTTCACGTGAAACGATTGCAATTTAAATTATTGTGTGGTATAATTAATTCATCAAAGATGAGTTTTGGCTACATGCGCCAAAAGGAATGTATATTGAAAGGGAGAAAAGCCATGGGAAAGGTTATTGCGCTTGCTAACCAAAAGGGCGGTGTCGGAAAAACAACAACGGCCGTTAATTTAAGCGCGGCGCTTGCCGAAAAAGGAAAAAAGGTGCTGCTTATTGACTCGGACGCGCAGGGGAATGCAACAAGCGGACTCGGAATAAAAATTGACAAAGAAAAAAATACACTGTATAATGTAATAACGGAAGAGGAAAACATAAAAAGCGCCATTGTGAAAACCGCGTACGACAGGCTTTTTGTGTGCCCCTCGGATGTGGAACTTTCCGGCGCGGAGATTGAACTGGTGGACGCGGACGATCGCACCTTCCGACTGAAAAAGGCGGTTTCGGAAATAAAAAACGATTATGATTTCATATTGATTGACTGCCCTCCATCCTTAGGCCTTGTAACGCTTAATGCGCTTGCGGCCGCGGATACTGTGCTCGTGCCTATTCAGTGCGAGTTTTATGCTCTGGAGGGACTGGCGCTTTTAACCGGAACAATAAAACGGGTTAAAAAAAGCATAAACCCCGACATTGACTTTGAAGGCGTTCTTCTTACCATGTTTAACGGGAGAGCAAACCTTTCAATTCAGGTTGCCGATGAGGTTAAGCGTTATTTTAAGGAAAAGGTTTACAAAACGGTAATTCCGAGAAACATTCGGCTTTCGGAGGCTCCGGGCTTCGGAGAATCGGTGCTTACTTACGATTCACGCTCCAAGGGCGCGGAAAGTTACCGTGATTTGGCGGCCGAGGTAATAAAAAATAACCGATAAGGAAAGGATAATATTATGGCTAAAAAGGGACTTGGAAGGGGGCTTTCGGCACTTATCCCGTTAGAGGAGCAGGCAGAAGGCACCGAAAACAAAGAATTTATTGAGGTTAATACCGCATTTGTGGAGCCCAACAGGGAACAGCCGCGAAAAAATTTTGATGCGGAGGAGCTGGAGGCTCTGGCAGAGTCGGTGAAAAAGTACGGCATAATTCAGCCGATAACCGTAAAAAAAGCCGAAAACGGCTTTTATACCATAATTGCTGGAGAAAGACGGTGGCGTGCCGCGCGTATGGCCGGGCTTGATAAAGTGCCGGTAAGAATAAAGGATGTCACCGACTTGGAGGAACTGGAGGTTTCACTGATTGAAAACCTGCAAAGAACAGACCTTGACCCGGTTGAAGAGGCGCTCGGTTACAAAAAGCTGATGGATTCTTATTCGCTGACGCAGGAGGAGGTAAGCCAAAAGGTTGGAAAAAGCAGAAGCGCGATTGCTAACGCGTTAAGGCTTTTGGCACTTCCGGAAAAAATAAGACAGCTTATCATCGACAAAAAAATAACCGGTGGCCATGCCAAGGCACTGCTTATGGTGAAGGATGAAAAAAATCAGCAGCTTCTTGCTGAAAAAATAATTGAACAGGGCCTTTCGGTAAGAGGTGCGGAAAAGGAAGCGGCGCTTCTTAATATTGAAAGAAAAAGTGAAAAAGCGGCGAAAAAGGAGAAAACGCCGGAGGTTTTGGATCTTGAGAAAAATCTTTCGGATTCCATGGGCACCAAGGTTATTTTGGAGCAAAAGCGAAAGGGCGGAAAAATTGAAATAGAATATTACGATTCCGAACAGCTTGAAGCGATAATTGACTATTTGAAAGGCTATTCAAAATAGAAAGGACGGAATGAAATGAAAAAAATTGTTGCGCTTGCCGCGGCATTTGTGCTTATTTTCACAGCGGTTTGCAATGCGGCAATGTTTTCGGATACTGACGGACACTGGGCGGAAAGCCAAATTAATGCCCTCACAATGGAAGGGGTTATTAACGGCCTTTCGGACGGAAGCTTTGCGCCGGACAGCACGGTTACAAGAGAGCAGTTTTTGAAAATGCTGTTAATCGCAACCGCAAAAAACATGGGTGAACGTGAGGAATATGAAAACCCGCCCAAAAGCGCAGATGAGGCTGAGTTGCCTCCGTTTTCGGACGTTTCGGCCGACCGGTGGAGCTATTACTACATTAAAAAGGCTTACGGAACATTGATTTTTACAGAGGAATACGGTGAAAAATTTGAGCCGGTGCGTGATATAACAAGGGAAGAAGCGGCTGTTTGGATGAGCCGCGCGCTTCAGCTTACAGGCACGGAGCCGGCTTTTACGGATAACGAGCTTATCGGTAATAAGGTAATGGTCGGTGCAGCGGCGTCCGCCGGCCTTGTTACCGGGTTTGAGGACGGAAGCTTTCGCCCGGGACATACGCTTACAAGGGCACAGGCGGCGGTTATGTTGCTTCGCGCCGGCCGGTTTAATGCGACAATGCTTCTCCCCTACTATCCGGAGGTTATTAAGGAGTTTGAGCGCGATTTGAACGGTGACGGAACAGCCGACAGCGTTCAAATAAACGCAAGCGGCGAGGCCTACACAGTAACAGTGAACGGCTTAACCGTGCTTGG
>CAZITC010000036.1:0-8471 GCA_964542085.1 uncultured Ruminococcus sp.
CCTATTTATATTATCACACTTTCTCCCCTTTGTCAACACTTTTTTATCCTTTTTTTCTTTTTGTGCCTTTTTATCAACATATCCTCTTTATATGTGGTGCCGTTTGTTGCTTTTTGCCCGATTTAGGCATTTAGTGCAACAAATGCACGGATAAAATCCGTGCATTTGCTTGAATAAAAGCTTTTATTTTGTTACCGTCACCGTTTTGGTAGCATCGTCCCAATCAACCTTATAGCCTAAATTTTCTGATATAAATCTTAAAGGTACGAACGTTCTTGAGTCTTTTATCTGCGGAACACTATGCAAGGTATAGCAAACCTCACCGTAGGCTCTGTTTGTAACGGTTACAAGATTATTATAGATTTGCAAAACGATTGTCGTAGTGTCCGTTTTGACGGTTATGCGGTTATATTCGCCGTCCCAATCAAAGGTTGCCCCCATTTCCTCCAAGAGGCCGCGGAGGGGAATTTGCGTATAGCCCCCGTCAATATAAGGTGCAACGTCCATTGTCTTTTCCTTGGCAACGCCGTTAGTCACGGTTTTGAGCACATTAGAGCCGATTGTAAGCATATAGCTTACCTCATCCTGTTTCTCTTCACTTTGTGTTTTGAACTTTTCATAGAACGCAAGTTCACAGCAAGTTGCATAGCCGTTTACACCCTCAATTATTTCGAAGGAATAATAGCGTGCCCTAACCGGCTTATCAAAAACCAGTTTCTGCGGCTCGGAAATATTCTCAAAGGACGCGTTTTCCTTAACAAGGGATAATTTTTCCGGGTCGTTACCTGCCCAGATGTTAAACTTTGTCCAAAGACCGTTTCTTTTACCCTCGGCATCCGTTCTTGCATAGTAAACAAATTCTACAACCGAATGTTCCTTGCCCAGGTCAACATCAAGAGTGAACGGGTACTTATTTTTATCATCCGGAGATGAATGCCATGCGCTGCCGATGTTTCCGTCAACAACCATCGCTCCCTCGTTGCCCTCTCTCCATACGCTGGATGCTTCGGCATAGAGCTCGCCGTTGTTGTTTGTGATTTTTACAAGGCGGTTATCGTCGTAATAAGTCTTAAATTCGTTATAGTCCGTCTTAAGCTGATACTCCGGATTTTCGGAATAAATATCAACCTCAGCAGCCACGCCGTATTCTCCGACCGTTTTCACGGTTTTGAGCATTACCTTCTTAGCCTTAATATTTGCAAGAAAGTCCACCTTTTTCTCACTGTCATTATTATCAAAACTTCCGCTATCTGCTAAAAACCACTCGCCGTCATCTGAGTCCGCTACATAAAATTCGTACTCCAAAATGCGGCCGGTAGGACTTTTTCTTGTAACATAGCCGAAACCGGAGATGATTTTTGCCGAAGGGAATGTTATTTCCAGGCTGTGCGGCCCCTTAACAACCGATGTAATCGTTCCGAAGCCGTCATCATCATAGTTTGAATGCCAAATTGTATTTGCATCGCCGTCAATCACATTTGTCGCCGGATAATGACCCTTAGCCGAGGTAGCAGTTACCTTCCACTTGGACTTATCCTTTATCTTTTCACCGTCGGCCTGAATATCCTCCTTGCCGAAAACGTTTTTGCTTATATCGGCAGGCACCTTGTTTTCATAGGTTTTTCTTGCCTCGTGCAGATAAAACTCCGCACAAGAGCCCATGCTCCACATACCCTTTTCAATTTCAAATATAACCTTTTTAACTGTAACGTTAACACCGAAGTCAATATACTGTGTAGCTCCTGTACCGTCCATAGAGCCTGAGGCGATGAGTCTTGCCTCTCCGGCATCGGTATCCTGTGCATAAAGCTTAAATTCAGTTACTCTACCCGTTGAGTTATCTTTTCTCGGAACATAGCTGAAGCCAGATACCGAAACAGCCTTGGGAAGTGTGTAGGTAAGCGTATATGGCGCCGCATCAACCGGATTACCCTCATTGTCATAATTGGAATGCCAATAGGTATCCACATTGCCATCTAACGTTCTTTCAGGCAACCAGTTTGAATTGGAATGTACCGACGAAGCGGAAACCTTCCATCCGTCACGCGAAAGCGCGGGTGTACGGTCACTTTCATCAACGCCTCCCAAATCAAAGGTTTTTCCCTTTGCTACATCATCAATTTTTCTTTTTGAGCCGGAGGCATCCAAAAGATTAAATTCCGCACAGGTTGCATAGTTCCACTGGCCCTGGGTCATTTCGAACACAACGGTCTTGACGTCCACACTGAAGCCAAACTTTATTTCCTTGACCGAAAAATCCGCAGCCATTTCACCGCTTTTAATAAGGTGCGCCTTTCCGGTGTCCTTATCGGATACATAAATGTTGTAGGCAGTTACCACTCCGGTAGAGTTGCCGTCATTTCTCGGAGTATAGGCAAAACCGGAAACGGTTGTTACATAAGGAAGTGTAAATATTAATGTAATCGGCGGTGTATCGATAGGTGCTCCGTCCGCACCGTAGTTTGAATGGTAATATGTTTCCTCCTTACCGTCAATTACCCTTTCGGGAAGCCAGTTGGTATTTGTATGCACCGATGAGGCCTTAACATACCAGCCGTCACGCGAAACGTAACCGGCCGCGGAGGAAACAATTATAAGTGAGCTGAGCATCATCAGCACAAGCAAAACAGAAAATATTTTTTTCATATTCCTTTTCCCTCCTTAATTAATGTGTGAAATTACGCTTGAAGCTACCTCTGCCGGAACTGCGCCGTCAGATATTGCCCACGCTCCGTCACCGAGCGACTGCACGCTGTAGCCGTAGCAATCCGCAATTAAGGTAAGCGGTATGTAAACAATGCCGTTTGCCACGGTTGCGGTGTTGCTTGTGTAGCCCACCTTACCGTCAATTCTTATTTCCGCACCGCCGTACACGTTGCACGCCCAGTGAGAGTCCACCTTACCGTCCACAAGACGGCTACGCTTTAAGTAAATAAGATTTAACGAGCTGTCATAATATACCTTGCTTTGACCGTAGCCCAAAATTTCTTCTGCTGTGCTCATAGGAATATAAAGCGTTCCGTTTGACTCGAAGGGTGTTATTCTTATATCCCTGTCGTAAACATTCATTTTACCGCCCGATACAATCATCTTACCTGAGCCCGCCTTAAGGATAGATGTATTCTTAAGCGCCGCTCTTTCGCTTTCGGTGAGTGCCGTCTGTCCCTTTTCGGTGTAAAGGTAATTATACCTTCCCACAGGTGCCGCATTACCTTCGGTATAGAAGAGCATCAAATCACCTTTCGGCTCTATGTTGTCCGTCCACTTAAACTCAAATTCTCCGCTGTAGCCGATTGCCGCGCGTGAAACCTTTAACGTAAAGGCGTTGCCGGAAACGTTGTGCTCTGCCGTTGCGACTGCATCGCCCTTGATTGCTCCGTTTTGGTCAAGAGCATACACCTTGCCGGAAGCTATGAGATAGTCATACCCCTCCCAACCGGTTGCATAGTTGCGGTCGGAATTGATGTAAAGATTTAAGCTGTTTTTATCCCGAAGGTTAACATCCGCCTCGCAAACCGCGCGGAAATAAAGATTTTCGCTGTCGCGCGCAACCTTGGAACGTGAGATTGAATTTACAATCTCGGTTGTGTAAACATAATTTTCGTTTGTCTTGTACTTTTTATAGCCAAGCGCGTTACGCTCATAAGCGCCGTAATCGTTGATGTATTCCGGAGCTACCGATGCCCATGCATCTGCCCCTGAGCTTATATCAATTACAGTTTCGCCGGACGCAACAGGTGCCGGACGCACGCCCTTATATTTTCTTATAAAATCCACAAGATGATTGTAATAATCATCCTTTATAATGCCCTTGGTAGGCTCAAAGTCACGGCTCTTTTCATCGTCAAAAAGGTCTAAAAATGCATTTGTAATTCCGTTGAAGTTTGACGACCTGTCAGTATGCCACTCGTTCCATCCGGTAACAAGGCAGAACTCCGGGTCAGTATCCAACACACGCGATGCCTGCTCTCTAAAGAAGTTTGCATCGTGAATTGCCTCAGGGCGATAATCCTCCTTAAATGCCTCTGTATAATTTTTACCCTTGGAATAATCCTCAGAGAAAAGACCTGTTACAGAAGGGCCCCAAAGATATGACTCATTTATCGCCATACCCAAATTCATGCACTCAACACGCCCGCTTTCGGTTGTATCCCATGCGGGCTGAGGATAATTTACAAGCCAGTGCCACCATCCGCTTTCGGATAAGTTGTTTCCATAGCGGTCACCCGTTTGACGGAAGGTGAAGTAATTCAAAAGCTTGGTAGCAAGCGCCATTTCCTCGGTATCGGACTGGTTAGCCGCTCTGTAATCGTCTTGCCAGCCGGTTTGAATTAAAAGTGGCTTGCCGTCCCAGTAATACCAAAGGTCGGAATATTCCTCGGTATAGAAAAGGTTAAAGTAAACGGCCTTTAACATACGCCATCTGTTTTCAATTGTGCCGCCCATGGACATATAGCAGCTGATTTTAGGAACATCAACGCCATCCTCGCGCGCATCGTGATAAGCCCGAAGCATAACGGAAAGCGCCTTTGCATAAATCGAGTCACCGTTGGTGTAGTCAAGCAAAACAACATCAACTCCGGCATCGGACAAAAGCTCCGCGGCCTTTCTGTAATGCCAGTAGTCCAGGCCGGTATAAAAACCGTAAACCGGCTCATTCCACCATGCGGGGCCGGATACAGGCCACGCCTCATGCCCTGCATCGGACTTTGCCTCAGGATACGCCGCTATAATTTCAGAAGCAATGTTCGCCTCCGTATTATGCACGTGCCAATCGTGGTAAAACATGCCGACCTCACGACGCCCTTCCTTCACGGGGCCTGTTTCCTCATAATCGGCTATCTTCAAGCCGTGGGCATTTGTTGCCGTCCAAGTATCGGAATAATTATCAACTATTTTTTCATCCGGAACGGGTGTAACCCTTTCCTCATCCCAAGCTTCTTCAGAAAGAACAAGCTCATAAACGTTAAGATACTTTGTGTGTGAATAGTTTTGTTTTAAATAGAGCTTGTGCTTGCCTGAAACGCCGTCCACATTGGTGCCGTAATATAACGGCTCCTCCGACGGCTCACTTATAACTATGTAGCCGATGCACTCGCCGGATATAGGATCATCAATATAAAGTCTGAATGCTTCGCCGTTATCCGAAAGCATATAGTTTATATTGGCTTTAATCCTTACGGACTTTACACCGGTAAAATCCACCTCACCGAAGCCGACATATCCGCCCTCGTCAATATTGCCGATTTTTTCCGAAGCAACATTAACGCCGGAGCTTGATTTTTCTTTAACATCCTTCGGTAAAAGGCTTTGGTCGTTTCCTGCCGCCATAACAGCCGTTGCCCCGAAAACAGTTAGCGCGGCAAGCAATGTGCTAAGCACTTTTTTCATTTTTATTTCCCCCTTTTTAGTTTTCAATTCAATTATAACCAAAAAAGCTGTTAAAAGCAATGTACATTTTAGTATTTTTCTTGTACATTTCGCAACCAATATTTACCATTTACGGTGCGTTATTGCAAATTTACAGCATATTTTTGTACTTTTTCCTGTATTCGGTCGGAGAACAACCGTAGCTTTCCTTAAATGCGTTGGACAAATGATAAGCCGAGCCGAATCCGCTTTTTGCCGCAACTGAGGAAACGCTTTCGCTTCCGTTAACCAAAAGCTCGGCCGCCCTCTCCAATCGGTATCCGATGAGATATTTATGCAAGGTCATTCCTGTGTACTTCATCATCAGCCGGCTTAAATAGTGTGGGTGATAGTTGACGGTTTTTGCAATTTCCTCATTTGTAATATCCTTTTCATAATTTTTATGAATAAATTCAACCACCCTTTCCACCTCAGCAAGCACACCGGCCGAGGAAAAAAGTGAGCACTGAATTACATCAATTATAATGTCTTTTAAAATTGCCGAGCAACGTTCCGAATAGCACAGCTCCTTTTTTATAAATGCATCCGACAGCTTAAAAATCTTTTCCCTCATACCGCCTATGCCGGACACGGCAATAGGACGGTTTAAGGCCTTACAGTCCTCAAAGCTTAGACTTTCCGCCTTCATGTCATCCGAAAAGCTGTCACTGCTTACAACAGTCATGAAGCTCTTCGCGTTAGCGGCCGACTGTGTATAGTCAAAGTTTACCGACATTAATGCAAGCTTTTCGTCCGCGCAAAAGCTGTAGGCCGTACCACCCTGCCAAATAAGGGTACAGCCCGGGAAAATCTTCTGCTCATAATCATCACCGGCCATTACCTTGCCAGTTCCGTCAATAACATAAAAAAGTCGGCAATCGCGGCTTTTAACGCTTTTTGTCGTGCCTCTTATGTAAATAGGCATTGCAAAGCGCACAAAGGGATTAATTTCATTAAGCTTCATTTTCTCACCACATTTCAAAATATGCCAAGGCCTATTTTCGCGGTCTTTCGGTTAACCGCCGCACAACGCGCTTTTATGCTATAAAGCCTCGGGGTAGGATTCGATTGCGCCCTTTTTTTGAATACTTTTTCCGCAATAAGCGTTTGATTCGGCAAGAAAACGTTCAAGCTCTCCCTTGCCGATGGCTTCAAGCGTTTCACGCTCATAGCCGCTACGGTACAGGTTATACAAAAAGGAACCGCAAAAGGCATCTCCCGCTCCCGTTGTGTCTACCGCACGCACCTTTTTCGACGGTGCAAAGGCCTGTGCATTACGGCTAAATGCATATGCTCCACTTGCACCCATGGTACAAATTACGATTTTTGCGCTTTCCAAAAGCATTTTTGCGCCCTTTTGCACATCGGTTGTTCCTGATATAAAATCAATTTCCTCATCGGATATTTTAATTATATCCGCGCATGGTAAAAACTCGTCCACGGACGCCTTCAACTCTCCCCTGTCCTTCCACAGCGGAAGCCTTATATTTGGGTCGAAGCTTATTATTGAGCCGTTTTTTTCTGCAAGCTTAATAGCCCTTTTATGTGCTTCCTTCATAGGAAAATTCCCCAGGGACACTGAGCAAAAATGCAGAGCGTAGCAATCCTTGAACATTTTTTCGTTAATATTTTCCGCACTGTAGAGCATATCTGCCGATGGATTTCTGTAAAAGGAAAACGTGCGGTTGCCGTCTGCCCGTAGGCTTACAAAAGCAAGCGCGGTATTTGCCTCGTCCGTAAACTTAACGTTTTCCAGCCCGATATTAAACTTTGAAAGCTCGGAAAAAATTTTGTTTCCGAACGAGTCATTTCCAAGCTGTGTTATAAGCTGTGTTTTGCCTCCAAGCTTGGAAAACGCGCCCAAAACATTTGCCGGCGCTCCGCCCACCTTCGGATAAAATGCCGTAACCTCATCAAAGTCACAGCCCTTCTCGCTCGGTATAAAGTCAATCAGTGCCTCACCGATTGCAAATAATGTATTTTTCATTTAAGTATCCTCACCTATTCGGATTAATTATAAATTTACCCTTATCTCTCAGCTGTTTATCCGCCAAAATCTCCGGCAGTTCGCAAAGGCCTGCCACGCGGTATACCATTGATGCTACATCTATTTTTTTGGAATCAATCATTTCAACAGCCCGTTGCTGGGTGTACGGATTAATGTACGATGCCTTTATCTCAATTTCCTTTTTAAAAAGCTCAAAAGGCTTTATAGAAATTGTATCCTCCGGCGCGGTAAGTCCGAAAAACATTACAGTTGACTTTTTTCCCGCAATAAGAATTGCCTGCTTCATCGTTGCAGGAAGTCCCACACATTCAATCACCTTGGTAACACGTGTTATGCCACTGTCCGCAAGCACCTTGCACGCATCCTGATTTACCGGATCTATTAAAATATCAGCACCGAATTTTTTTGCAAGTTCTCTTTTTTCCGCCTTTGGCTCAATTGCAATTAATTTTGCCGCCCCGGCATTTTTTGCAAGCTGAAGCATTATCAACCCAATCATTCCGCACCCAATAACCGCCACTGTGTCATCAGTTTTTATATTGCATAAATCAATGCCGTGCATACAGCAGGAAACCGGCTCAGCCATGGCCGCCTCCTCAAATGTTGTGCTATCCGCAATTTTATACACCTGACTTTGCGGTACAGCGCAGTATTGCTCAAAGCCACCGTTCACCGTTGTGCCGATACCAACCATGCTTTCGCAAAAATGACCGATTGCACTCCTGCAGTAATAACATTCTCCGCACAGCTTGTTCGGATCCACGCAAACCCTGTCACCCACCTTAATATTTTTAACATTTTCGCCAACCTCGGTTACAACCCCGGCAAACTCATGTCCCAATACCGTTCCCGACGGAGTTGCCGCGGCGCCCTCATCGCCTTCAAAAATATGCACATCCGTTCCGCATATGCCGCACGCCATTACCTTAATTACAACCTCATCAGGCGCCGAGGACGGCATATTAACTTCCTCTATTCTAAGGTCATGCTTTCCGTAAAATACTCCCGCCTTCATTTTTATTTTCCCCTTTCAGCTAAGCTTATTATATTATTA
>CAZITC010000037.1:0-8442 GCA_964542085.1 uncultured Ruminococcus sp.
GACAGAGATAAGCTTGAGCCCAAGCACTTTAAAAAGTGGGTTGACTTTGCAAAGAAGTATGATATGGGCATTGACTTTAACCCCACCTTCTTCTCTCACCCCATGGTTAAGGACGGCCTTACCCTTTCTTCGCCCGACCCGGAGGTTAGACGCTTCTGGATAGAGCACGGTAAGGCTTGTATAAGAATTTCGGAGTATTTCGCTAAGGAAACAGGCGTTCCCTGCGTTATGAACATATGGACGGGTGACGGCTTTAAGGATATCCCCGCTGACAGGCTTGGCCCCAGGGTAAGATATAAGGAGTCTATAGAGGAGATTTTGTCCGAGCCTTTCGATAAAAATCTTGTTAAGCCCTGTGTTGAGTCAAAGGTATTCGGTATCGGCGTAGAAGCATTTACCGCAGGCTCAGCTGAATTTTCGTTAAGCTTTGCTGCAATGCATGACGGTTGCCTTCCTCTTATGGATAACGGCCACTATCATCCGACCGAGGTGGTTTCCGATAAAATTCCCGCACTTTTGGCCTTCTTCCCCGAGATTGCTCTTCATATTACAAGAGGCATCAGATGGGATTCCGACCACGTTCTTCTTTATGAGGACGAAACAAGAGAAATGGCAAAGGAAATTGTAAGAAACAACGCTCTTGACAGAGTTTATATGGCGCTTGACTATTTTGATGCTTCGATTAACCGTATCAGCGCTTGGGTAGTCGGATTCAGAAGTTGGCAGAAGGCTCTCCTTAACGCATTGTTACTGCCCTCCGAGGAGCTTAAGAAGCTTCAGGATGAGGCAAACTTCACAAAGCTTATGGTTGCTCAGGAGGAAATGAAAACTCTTCCCTTCGGCGATGTTTGGGAGTATTACTGCGCTGCTTGCGGTAAGAAGGGTGACGCAAGCTGGTTTGACGAAATTGAAAAGTACGAAAAAGAAGTGCTTTCAAAGAGATAAGTATGATAAAAAAACATGGGGCTTTTGCCCCATGTTTTTTATATTGCTTTATAGAAATATATTTTTGCCTTGCGCTTTTCCGAAATAGTTAGCGTGAGGCCTTTTTGCATAAGATTATCGCCGCTTACGGTTATTTCGCCGCCGTCAGCATCTGTAATAAGATAATCCTTATCGGGAGAAAGGCCGGAAAGAACAAACGAAGCCGTTTCATAGGGCGAGCCCTCACGCCGGAAAACCAAAATAACACCGTCATCACAAGAAGGTCTGTGGTACTGGCTTGCGCACCAGACGTCAAGCCTGTCACTGCTTTCGGTAAGAGGATAAAAGTCCTCAGAAAAGAACGGCCGCACTTTAAGATATTCTGCCATATACTTCTTGATAAAGTCCACTTTTTCCGTGGTATCGGCAAATTCCTCGCGCTCCGAGAAGGTGTAATTTGTTGTTAAGGCCGCCGCATAGGCACTTCTTACGCGGTACTCGTCATAGAGGCGGCCGCTTCCCGTGCCGGAATAAGGAAGCCAGGTGTTAAAACTCATATTCTGGCGCTGTGTATCGTCCAATGAATAGTTGGCCGGGCACTGAAGGTCGCTTCGCCATAACGGAATACTGCGTCGAAGGGTTTCGATGTCAATACGTCTTCCACCGGATGCGCAGTTGTCAATTATTAAATTCGGGAAGCGCTCCAAAAATGCATCCCAAAGGGTGTAAAGACCGTTTATGTACTTGATTTCGGTAATACCCGTTCTGTCGGGAGCATCGTTTTTCAGCCAAAATTCCAAGGGTGACATATTAAAGTCAATTCTAAGACAGTCCAATTTAACCGATTCAATTATTTCCGAAAGTGTATCGAAGCAGTATTTGCGCGCAGCGTCATTACCTAAGTTCAGCAAAAGATTGGGATGGTTGGAATAGCTCGATGTGAGAAAATATTCCTTGTGGGCAATGGCACCGGGAGTTGAATTTATCACACGCTCCGGCTCAAACCATAAAAGAAATTTCATGCCGGCGGAGTGAACGGCTTCGGAAACATCTTTAAGTGCATTGGGATGAATATGACGGCTTACACGCCAATCACCGGTGTGAATCCACCAGTCGCCTTCAAATTCGTCGGGACTGGGCATGGTGTCCTCGCCGTACCAGCCGGCATCCATCCATACGTATTCGAAGGGAAAGCCTTCTTTTTTGATTTTTTCAATTCGTGAAAGCACCGAGCTTGTTTTCATGCCGCCCCAAATTCCGGCGCACAGAGGGCCGTGTGCATCGCGCCCGTCCCTTCCGATTAACGAAAAATATTTTTTGACAAGTCGGCGCCATTTGTTTTGCGAGGATACAACATCGCCGGAATACTTCATGATTACAATGGAGCTTGTTCGTATTTTTTCGCCGGGGGTAAGATAGAATGAGGCGTTCTCGACTCCCGAACGGAAGGTGACAGAGTCGTTTGCTCTTGCAACATCACAGCACCACTGACCCGACCAGCCGATGGCGAAAATATAGCCCTCATTATCCTTGTGGATATTAAAGAAGGGAGCGTTATTTTCGCTGGAGCGCCCGCCGGAGGCGGTGTAGCGCTTGGAGCTTCCGGGATACAGGTGATATATCCTATCGTTTCCTATCATTTTATCAACATCGCAGTAAAACTCGTCACTGCTCCAGTTGGAGCCGGTAGGTGCATAGATTTTTGTTGCTGTCGCCTTATCGGGAAAGTAAGCCGTCCACTCCCTATTATCCTCGTGCTTTAGGGGAAGCGTTACATCGCAGTCGAAAAGAGAGGACAAAATGCCGCTGTTTTTGTCCGACAGATTTTCAATATAATTCACCCACTCATAGGCATCAAATTCATTGTAGCGCTTTAATATGTTTGTAATTCTTATTCCGTTTTCAAAGGTGAAAACGGTTTTTTCGGTGTTTTTGTCTGATGATTTTTCCGCGCTGTGGGGAAGATCCCATATACAACGGTCATCAAGCTTCAATGAAAAAAGCTTTTCGGTGTTTAAATACATAAAATTTCACTCCTTAAAGAAATAATAATGTTCCTACAAAGCATAAGCATATGCTTAAAACAAGCGTTTTGGAGGGCTTAACCTTGAAAATAAGCCAATCTGCCGCGGCTGAGGTAATAATGGAGCCGCCGGTTATTATGGGATAGAGCACTGTTGCCGGAAGGCGCGCCGCGCCGATAAGCTGAAGAAGGTAGGAGCCTCCGCCGAAAATAGCCGATGCCGCGGTTATTATAAGAGCTTTTTTAATCGGAGCGACCGGGCGAAAGCCTTGCTTTTTTCTTAATATGAGAAAAAGAAGGCCGGCGAATACAAAGCAAATGAGGTTTGATAAAATTACAAAGTCCGTTGCGGAAACGGAGGGGTAGACAGTTTGTACCTGGTGCATTTTTGAAATAATGCTTACGGCGCCGTTTAAGAAAAATACCGAAAGGCACATTAAAATAAGCTTGGGGCTTACCCTTGCCTTGCTGATGTTGGGAAGAGCCACGCCGAAGGCAATGATGAAAAGCCCGGCGATGCGCAAGGGGCTTACATACTCGTTTAAGAAAAACACACCCCAAATATAAGGCGGCAACATTCCGCCGGTCATAAGAAAGAGCGTGTACTGTGTAAGCGAACCGGAGCATTTTAAAATGCCGAAGCCGATAAGCTTATAGCTCACCGCACAAACCGTCATCAATACCACCATGATAAGGGAAAACGGTGTTACGCTTAAGCTGAAGCCGTTTAATATGAAGAAAACAACCGTTGATAAAAGTCCGACAAGCGAGTTGTATAAAAATGACGAGCACAAAGAGGCGCCGAAGCTTCCCTGGTAGAGCTTGTTACAGGAAAAATCCGCACCCAAAAGAACAACGGCTACAATAAGAAGTATATAATCCATAAACACACCCCTTTTTTTGATTATATGATAAAAACAACCGTACTTCTATTGACAAATCACCAAAAAATATGCTAAAATCACCATGGGGTGATGAAGTGAAAAGGCAAACACTTGATTTTGAAGGGATCAACCCTTTCAAAATGCATATAAGTTATATTGAAATTGACCGAAATTCACCGCTGAATGTTAATGATGACCATATTCATGATGCGTGCGAAATATACATAAATCTAAGCGGAGATGTTTCGTTTTCGGTGGAGGGCACGGTTTATCCGGTAACACCGGGAAGCATTATAATAACAAGACCTTATGAATATCACCATTGCATTTACCATTCAAATAAAATGCACAGGCATTTTTGGATTTTGCTGGAGCCGGCAGGAAATGAGCGCCTTATGGATAAATTTTACGGACGTGAGGCCGGAAAGAACAACATGATAATGCTGTCCGAAAAAAATCGGGAGGAGCTTACCAAGGCGTGTACGGTGCTGGCAGAGGGCAAGGCTTGCCCTTCGCGGCGCTATGAGTGCTTTTTTAAGATGATGCGCCTTATTGCGGAGGGGGAAAGCACTTCGGAGGGAGAAAACAAGGGCGGCCTTGTTGCCGAGGCGGTAAGGTACATAAGGGAACATGTTTCCGAGCCGATTAAAATAAAAGAGCTTGCAAAAATTTGCAGCGTAAGCGTAAACACGTTGGAGAGGCAGTTTAAAAGGTCGCTGGACATGAGTCCGAACGTATATATAAAAAAGGTGCGCCTTGCAAATGCCGCCAAGATTTTGGCGGAGGATAAAAGCGTGACGGAGGCGGCGGAGGGGAGCGGCTTTTCCGATATTTCCGGATTCATAAGTCTTTTTAGGCAAAGCTATGGGGTAACACCATTTAAATATAAAAAGGCACACAAAATAAAGCTCTTTACAAACGAATGAATGTGTGATAAAATGTAGAAAAAAGGGAGGTGGCATTTTGGCGGAGCCTATATACAGCCCGTATAAGGACTTTTGCGAAAAATATAAGGATGAGCACCGAAAAAATACTGAGGACTATTTTGCCGAGCTGACAGAAAAATCCGGCATTAATATTGAGGAAAACCGGGAAACGGTAAGGCAGTACAACCTTTATCGGGAAAACCTGGCAAGGCTGAAAACAAAGCTTAATTGGTTTAGGTTTTTAAGGGTTTTGATGATTATTACCATAGTGCTTATTCCGCTGGTTATTTGGAAGGTAACACCGAAAATTCGCCGTCTGCGTGAGGAAATTGAGGAGGCGGATAAAAAAGCGGATGAGCTTCTTTTGGCGGCCTCCAACCAAATGCTTCCCTTAAATTCACTTTTTTCAGACCGGGATTCCTTGCATCTTGCGGAAAAAACGCTTCCACTTTTGCATTTTGACGATGCTTTTACCGAGCAAAAGGAAGATGATATGATTGAAAACTTTGACTTTTTGGGCTGTGAAAGCAATGAGGAATCGGCGTTGGACGTGCTGTCCGGTGAATACAACGAAAACCCGTTTGTTTTTGAAAACAAACTGATACATAAAATGGGAACGGAAACCTATCATGGTTATCGCACAATTACGTGGACAGAAACCTACCGGGATGCGAACGGCAAATTGCAAAGGCGTACCAGGTCGGAAACGCTTCACGCATCCGTGGTGAAGCCGAAGCCCTTTTACACTAAGCAGGTGGTGTTAAACTACGGCTCGCAAAGCGGCGATAAGCTTTTGTTTAGCCGCGACGCCTCGCACTTAAACCAAAAAAGTGAACGGGCGCTTGAAAAGCACGTGAAAAAAGGAAGAAAGGAAATTAAAAAGCTTACGGACAATGCACTTAAAAATAACAAGGATTTTGTGGGAATGTCCAACACCGATTTTGAGGTTTTGTTTGACGCGCTGGACAGAACGGATGAGGTGCAGTTCAGAATGTTGTTCAGTCCGCTTGCCCAAACAAATATGACCGACCTTATACTTTCGGACGGCGGCTACGGCGATGATTTTGATTTCATCAAGAATAAACGGATGAATAAAATAGTATCGGGGCACAGCCTTGGTAGGCCGATAAGGCTTACAAAGGAGTGCTACACCTCGTATTCCTACGATGTGGCGAAGGAAAACTTCATCGGCAAGAATACGGAGTATTTTAAAGCGGTGTATTTTGATTTTGCTCCTCTGTGGGCAATTCCGTCATACCAGGAGCGGCCGGTTGAGTCCTTAAAGCCCGTTCCCGAGTTTGCGGAAAGGTATGCGATTAAGGAGTGTGAGGCACTGGTAAACGCGGCGGACAGAAGCGTTTTCGTGCATCCGGATACCAAGACGGAGGCAATATTGAAGCCGAAGTATAAAAACGGCAATGAGGCCGGGGCAATTGTTCACGCTTATTCCTATGATATAGAAAAACGGGTGGACATTGTATCCGTTCGCGGTGGTGACGGGCATTTTCATAATGTTGAAGTGCCGTGGGATGAATACATACCCCTTTCAAACGAAAAAAGCTTCATTATTAAGTCTGCGTCGGATACAAAGGGCGTAATTGTAAAAAGAAACGGTCTTGGGCTTTTTGTCGAGGACTGATTAATAAAAAAGGAGAGATAAAAATGGCAAATCAATTGGATGAGCTTAATCCCGAGGTTAGAGAGGAGGGATTGGACACAAACGTAATTGCAAAGAAGATACCGGCGGAGGTTGGCTTTGGCTCAACCCTGTTTGAGATTATTTTGTGGATTTGCGGCATAATTCCCGGCCTTGTGTTTTTGTTTAAGAAAATATCGGCAGAAAAGCATTTTGATCAGCTTCAGCAGAAAATTCAAAGAAACGCTTCGCAGATTGATAACTATTTGGAACAGCGCGTGGTTGTTCTTCAAAACTGCGCAAGGCTTTTGGATAAGGCAATTGACCTGGATAAAAGCACCTTTGAAAGCATTGCAAAGCATCGCGGCGGCACAGTGGATTCGGACAGCGTGCGTAATGAGCTTGGCGGTAAAATCGAAAGCGTATCGCGCGATATAAAAATTGCTTACGAAAACTATCCGGAGCTTGCGGCACATAAGGAAATTGCGGATGCAATGCAGCAGAATATGTATCTTCAAAGGGAAATTACCGCGGCGAGAGAGCTTTACAATGACACGGTGAACGAGTGGAACAGGGACATTTTTGCATGGCCTACCAAGAAAATTGTTGCGGCTAAAAAGGGTTATACAACAAGAATTCCCTTTGCGGCATCTAAGGAAATTAAGGAACAGGCGCGCGGAGTTTTCTTCTAATGTTAAAAACGCGTTAAATTTTTAAGCTTTTTGTTGACTTAAAGTATTTTTTGTGGTACAATCATGGTAAGTCAAAAAATAAAAAAATTTACAGGAGGAATATGTATGAAAAAGTTTTTGGCAATTATTTTAACATTGGTAATGGTACTTACAATGGGCGTTGCTTGCTTCGCTGAAGAAGCTGAGGCTACGGTAACCGAACCCGGCAAGGGCCCGGAAATGAACAGACCCAACGACTCGGCTTCTGTTTTGAAGTACACAGACATTAAGGCAAGACAGTATCAGTTCTATGAGGCTGAAACAGCAACACTTGAAAATGGCGCTAAGGCCAATGCGGACCATGAGGGCTTCCACGGCACAGGTGCTGTTGCAGTTACCTGCTGGACCGGTGACCCCAAGGCAACCCCCGGCATTAAGTTTGCTGTTAAGGCAATCGTTGAAGGAGCACAGGATATTTACATAGGCTATGACAACGGCCACGCTTGGGCACAGACCGCAACACTTACTGTTAACGGTGCTGCACAGAAGATAAGCTTCCCCACAGTTGAAAAGGATAACTGGAAGGCTTACGGCATGATTAAGGTAAACGTAACCCTTAACGCCGGCGACAATGAAATTGGCATCAAGCTGGGTGAGGATGACTATCCCACAAGCTTCAATATTGACTGTGTAGCTGTTTCTAAGGGCGATACCTGGAAGGATGAGACAAAGGCAATTAAGCTCACAATCGGTAACAAGACCATTACAAAGATTACCGAAAACGGCGAAACTCCCGTTGAGTGTGACGTTGCTCCCATGATTAAGGCTGACCTTGGCCTTACCTTCATCCCTGTAAGAGGTGTGTTTGAGCTGGCAGGCGCAACCGTTGATTGGAACAACGATACAAGAGCCGTAACCGTTAAAACAGCTGATTCTACCGTTATTGTGACAATTGACAATAAGCAGGCAAGAGTTAATGGTAAGAGAACAGCGATGGACGGTGCAGCATTCATTGAGGAAGGAAGAACATTCATTCCGCTTCGCTTCATTTCGGAGAGCCTTGGCTATAAGGTTGACTGGGACGGCGAAACACAGACCATTACAATTCACCTTTTCGAAGAGTAATTGAAAATTAAAAGCGAGGCAGCTTAAGCTGCCTCGCTTTTTTATGTTGAATTATTTTGTTTTTTTGAAGATAAGTAAAGCGAAGAAGGTTATTACCGAAACGAAAACAATTGCCGCGCCGGATGAAATGGAAAGTTCGTAGGAAAGAAAAATTCCGCCGAACGAAAAGGCAATTCCGAAAATAAAGGCCAGCACCATGCGACCCTTTAGGGTTTTTGTGAAAAATGCGGCACACGATGCAGGTGCGGCAAGT
>CAZITC010000038.1:0-8415 GCA_964542085.1 uncultured Ruminococcus sp.
CACCAACAGAGGCACCTGTGGGCGAGGTGTCGGCTCCGCCGCTTAAGATTGAGACGGCAGCGGAAAATGAAAAAAAGGAAGGACAGTGCACAATTTCAATAAGCTGTAATACTGCGGTCGACAAGGGAGAGGTTGAATTTCTTCCGGCCGACGGGTTGATTTTGCCGGAAACAACGGTAAGCTTTACAGAGGGCGAAAGCGTGTTTGATGTGCTTTGCCGAGTAACGCGCGAGAATAAAATTCATATGGAATTTGTTCTCACGCCTGTTTACAACAGCGCCTATATTGAGGGCATCGGCAATCTTTACGAGTATGATTTAGGCCCTCTTTCCGGGTGGATGTACCGTGTGAACGGGGTGTTCCCGGATTACGGCTGTTCCGGCTTTACCCTGTCTGCCGGCGACAGAATTGAGTGGGTTTATACTTGCGACCTGGGAAAGGATGTCGGCGGTGATTATTCGGCCGACCGCGGTGAAAAAAATGAGTGAGTTTAAGCTTTTTCATCCTGCCGCACAAATGCTTTATTTCGCGGCGGCAATAATTTTTTCATGCATTTTCATGCACCCGGTAATGCTTTGCGAGGCGGTGATTTTCTCTGTTTTGTGCCTGGTTGCGGTAAATAAGGGCAAGGGCGCAGGCAGGGCTCTTGCTGTAGCTATACCTTCGTTTGTCATGGCTGCGCTCATAAACCCGGCCTTCAACCACAGGGGTGTAACCGTTTTGGCGTATTTTCCGAGCGGAAATCCGCTGACGGCCGAATCACTGTATTACGGGCTGGCCTTTGCAACCATGCTTTTAAGCGTTATGCTTTTTTTCGCGTGCTTTAATTCCGTTATGACAAGCGATAAAATAACCTATCTTTTCGGCCGGGCAGTGCCGGCGTTTGCGCTGATTTTTTCCATGACAGTGCGCTTTGTGCCGGAGCTTATAAAAAAAATGAAAAGCATGGCCGAGGCACAGCGCGGTCTCGGCAAAACGGGCGGACGGTTGAAAAATGCCATGGAGGTTTTCTCATCAACGCTTTCCAAAAGCATGGAGGATGCGGTGGATACATCCGACTCCATGACGGCGCGCGGCTACGGCTTGCCGAAAAGGACGGCGTTTTCCCTTTATCGCCTAACGGCACGGGACAAAGTGGCCATTTGTTACATACTTGCCCTTTCGGCCTATATAATTTACGGCGCCGCGGTCGGCGCGGTAAGCTTTTCGTATTTTCCGAACATGAGCGACGTTGCCCCTTCGGCCTTCGGAGCCTCGGTTTTTGTTGCATATGCGCTTTTGCTGGTGCTTCCGGCCGTAATTGAGCTTTTTGAGGTGATAAAATGGAAATTTTTAAATTAGAGGGCTTGAGCTTTGCCTACCCCGGGAGGGGAAAAAAGGCGCTTAGTAATGTAAGCCTTTCCGTAAGCGAGGGCGAATTTATTACGGTCTTGGGTCAGTCGGGAAGCGGAAAAACAACCCTTTTGCGGCTGTTAAAGCCGGAACTTAGCCCGCACGGGATCCTAACGGGCGAAATTTTATACAAGGGTGCGCCGATTAAAGCTTGCACGCAAAAAGCCTCGGCGGCGCAAATCGGTTTTGTTATGCAAAATCCGGAAAGTCAAATTGTAACGGACAGGGTGTGGCACGAGCTTGCCTTCGGGGCGGAAAGTCTTGGACTGCCCTCAGAGGAAATAAGGGCGCGCGTTTCGGAGATGGCGTCCTTCTTCGGAATACAAAATTGGTTTTACAGAAATACCGCCGAGCTTTCCGGCGGCGAAAAACAGCTTTTGAACCTGGCCGCGGTTATGGTTGCGAAGCCTAAGGTGCTTATTTTGGACGAGCCGACAAGTCGGCTGGACCCGATTGCGGCATCGGAATTTATCGGCCTGGTAACAAAAATCAACCGTGAGCTTGGCACAACGGTTATCATGTCCGAGCACAGGACAGAGGAGGCGCTTCCCTCCTCCGACCGCGTTATCGTTATGGACGGCGGAGCCGTTGCGGCTGATGCCGCGCCGGAGGAAGTGGGAACAAGGCTTTCTGCCGTGCGGCACATTATGTATGAGGCGCTCCCGGCGCCGACAAGAGTGTTCGGCGCTCTTGGCGAGGATAAGCTTCCCGTAACCGTGCGTGACGGTCGAACAAGGCTTGCCGCTTGCCTTTTTGAAAAAGCTCCGCGGCAGATTAAAAGGGCAAAAAGGGCTGTGTCCGCAGAAACGGTGCTGGAGGCAAAAGAAGTGTTTTTCCGTTACGGTCGGGAAAATCCCTACGCCGTCCGCGATTTAAGCATGAAGGTTAAAAAGGGCGAGCTTTACGCAATTATGGGCGGCAACGGAACGGGAAAAAGCACGGCGCTTTCCCTTTTTGCCGGAATTAAAGAGCCGGAGCGCGGAAAGCTTCAAATAAACGGGCGCACAGCGCTTCTTCCGCAAAGCCCGGAAATTCTTTTTACAAAAAACACGGTGGGTGAGGTTATCTTGTCTGCCGCGGAGCTTTTGCCGGAGGAGGAGCGCGCCCAAGCGGCAGAAAAGGTGGTAAGCCTTTGCCGACTGACTGAGCTTACGGACGCAAACCCTTATGACTTGTCGGGCGGTGAAAGACAGCGCGTTGCGCTGGCGGCGGTGCTTTTAACCGGAGCGGATATTTTGCTTTTGGACGAGCCGACAAAGGGCATGGATGCGCATTTTAAGCGCATTTTCGCCGGAATATTAAAAAAGCTTACAGCCGATGGAGTCACGATTTTGACCGTGTCCCATGATGTTGATTTTTGCGCGGAATATGCCGACAGCGTGGCGCTTTTCTTTGACGGTGCCGTAACAAGCGAGGGCGCGCCGGAGGAATTTTTTCCGAAAAACCGCTTTTACACCACGGCCGCGTGCCGCATGGCAGACGGTATTTTGCCGGGAGCAGTTACGGTGGGCGATATTATTTATGCCCTGGGTGCAGAGGAGGAAAAGCCGCATGAGGATGAGCCTTCGTTGCCGGTAAGGCAAAAATCGGCGCAGGCAAAAAAGCCGAAGCGCAATAAAAAAAGAATTGCCTTCGGTGTGCTTTTTGCGGTGCTTTTTATTGCCTCAGCCTTTATGCAGGACGGCCTAAAGGCACATATCGGCTCACTTGGGGCAAGGGGGTCGGCACTTGCATTGGCGGGTTTGGCACTTTTGGCTTTTTTTCCGAAAAAAAACGGTGGAGTCATTAAAATTACAGGCGTAAAGCGCCCATCGCTTCGCGCGTGCATTATCGGCGCGATGTTAATTTTGGTGGCGGTACCCGTAACGGTCTTGGCCGGAATTTACTTTTTGGAGGACAGGCGCTATTATTTCATCAGCATTTTAATTGTGCTGGAGGCAATAGCCTGCTTTTGGCTTAACTTTGAAAAAAGGCGGCCGGGCGCACGGGAGCTTGTTTTGATAAGCGTGCTTTCCGCCCTTGCCGTGGCCGGCCGAGCCGCGTTTTTCATGCTTCCGGAGTTTAAGCCGGTGCTTGCAATCGTTATAATTTCCGGTGTTGTTTTTGGCGGTGAAACGGGCTTTTTGGTTGGTGCTGCGGCCGGCTTTGTTTCAAACTTTTTCTTCGGCCAGGGGCCTTGGACTCCATGGCAGATGTTCGGATTCGGCATTGTGGGCTTTTTGGCGGGAGTGGTTTTGCGCGGCCGCTTTGTGCCGAAAACAAGGCTTACGTTATCGATTTTCGGTGCCGCGGCGGCGCTTTTGATTTACGGCCCGGTTTTAAACACGGCATCTGTAATGATGGTTACACCGAAGCTGACCTTAGGCGCGCTTTATACCTACATGGCGGCCGGATTGCCTATGGACCTAATTCATGCGGCGGCAACCTTTGTTTTTTTGTGGTTTTTATCACAGCCGATGACGGAAAAATTGGAACGCCTGAAAACAAAATACGGCCTTTTGCAACAGTAAAAAAATAACACAACGGCAAGGCAACTTGCCGTTGTGTTATTTTTATTGGCAAAACATTCTCAAAAGAAAGCCGATTACAAAAAGCACCGATGAGCCGATTGTAATGGGAATAAAGGCATCAAAGCCGATTGTAAACATTCCGACCAAATCCGCAACTATGCTTATAATCATAAAGCACATTCCGATGCTTCTTCCGGAGCCGGAAAAAGTTTGACTGCTGTCACTGACCTCGCTGTGGGGCATCGCCTCGTCGGGATTGAGAATTACCTTCGGCTGAGGAGAATTTTCGCCGTTTACCTTTGCACCGCAGGCAGGGCAAAAGATTGCCCCCTCATCCATTTTATTTCCGCATTTTGAACAGAACATAAAAAATCCTCCGTCAGGCTTTTTTGAATCCAAGCACGGTTTTTAACATTTTTGTGCCTGTGAGCGGTGTCATAAGCTGAGGGCCGGCACCTTTGAACACAACATTTCCGTCAGATTCCACTTCCTGGATTACAGCACCCATACGGGTTTTTTTGGTTTTTCCCAAGAGATTGCGCGTGCTCGCAACAAGCTCGCAGTAAACCATTCCGTTGGCGCCCTCTTCATAATTTTCAAGCTCTCCGAAGGTGGGGTTAACGCCCACAATTGACGTATTAATCCGCATATAGTCACAGAATTTTTCGTATATAAAATCCTTTTTTTATTTTACAGCACACCCTGTTGCCGTTTATGATGCAAAAAAATTCACTAAAAGCCCCGGGGAAAAGCATATTTTATGCAATTTACCGAAAGAAATTTTAAGTTATTGTAAATTACGTTTTTATTGCTTGAAAATTTGAAAAAAAGTGATATAATAAGCAAATAAAGTGAGGTGTTAAAATGGACGGAAGACATTTGACCTTTATTTCAAATAAAAAGAAAATTGTTATAAGCGTGCGATCGGTGCTTTACTGCATAACGACAACCCCGGTGGTGGAGGTACACACCGTCGGCGGAATGGTTTACAAAACAAGAATGAAGTTTGCGGAAATTGAAAACCAGCTGGGCGAAAGCTTTATCAAAATTCACCGAGGGTGCGTTGTTTCGCCCATGGCAATTCACGAAATTACAGATAAAATTTATTTGAATAACGGCGAAGCCCTGATTTACACCCAGCGCAAGAAAAACGAAATTATAAAGCGCTTGCACGAGGTGCAGAAAAGCCTTATTGACAGCTTCCACGGCTCCGGAATACCCACCACGGAGGAGGAATATAATAAGCATTATAAAAGCTTTGACGCTTTGCCCTTTGCCTTTACGGATATTGAGCTTGTTTTTAACGATGAAATTAAGGCCGTGGACTGGATTTTCCGTTACGGAAACGCGGCGCTTGCCAACCTTGAACGGGTGCCGTTGGAAAAGCTTATCGGCAGGTCGTTTGGCAGTGTGTATCCCAATATGGACTCAAAATGGCTTCGCGCTTATGAGCGGGCAACCCTTTACGGCGAAATGCTGGAAATAATTGACTACAGCCCTGAAATAAACACAAATTTGAAGGTTATTTGCTTCCCCACCTTTAAGGGGCATTGCGGCTGTATTCTGTTCAATACCGATGAAATAAAGTTTGTTAAAAGCAGCTCCGATGCCGAAAAGGCCATGATGCTTTACTTCGGAAAAACCATGAATAATGAGTGAGAAATTAAAACCGCTTAGAGGCGTTTTTTGGCACAGATGTGCTATGAAAACACCGCCTGCGGTTTTTTTATGTCGTTTTAACACGTTTAAATGTCGTTTCACTGCATTTGGGTTGAAATTTTTTTTGACTTGTGCTATAATAAAGTGATTTAAAATGCCTAAATAATATGGCGATTACTTAAAAAATATCCGTGCCGGCCGGTGCGGGGAATGCGAGGTAACAACATGAAAAGACAGAAAATTTTATCGCTCCTGCTTACAGCTGTGATGCTTTTGTCGCTCATGCCGTCGAACGTTGTGTTCGCGGAGGAGCACGTGCACACGGCGGAGTGCAACCACGAAGGGACGGGCGAGGCAGTAGAGGCCGTGCAGGCTTTGATTGACGCATTGCCGACGGCTACCGAGGTCACTGCGGACGACTATGACACGGTGCAGGATGCGTTTGATGCCTACGATGCCCTGACCGACGAGGAAAAGGCGCTCATTACCGGAGCGGAGGTGTTTGAACAGCTTTTTGCCGTGTTTAATGCACAAACCGAGCCGGCACTTAATGACCTTCAGTATATTGATGAAAACGGTCGGGCTCAAACCGTACAGGATAGCTATGTTGTGCTTGAAAGCAAGGATAGTTCCGCAACATTAATGGAAAGCACCTATTATGTAGAAGGTAATGTTACAATAACGGGCGGTATTAATTTTAATAAGTCGGGTGCTATGCTTATTCTGGGCAATGGCGCAAAGCTTACAATGGAGGGCGGCCAACTTTCATATAGAAATTTAACCGTAACCACAGTGCCCGGCGCACAAAATGCCGAATTGGTACTAAACGGCAGTGATAGTGATTACACCGTTAAAACCGAAGACAGTGATTTAAACATTTATGCCGGAAAGGTAACTGTAACAGGTGCTCAAAACCGCACAACTATGGCAGCCGTTAATGTTGCCGGCGGCAACATTAACGTTTTGGGCAGTGCAAAGCTTTTGGTAAGAGCGGGTGATATAGAAAATACAGCCGGAAATGCAACCAACCGTGGAATTTTAATAACAAACGGTAATATGACGGTGGCAGGGACAGCTGAAGTTGATGTAACTGCCGGAACAGCAACTGCCGGAACAAAGCAAGCATGGAGCTATGGCATTTATGTAAACGAAGGCAGCGTGGAGGTTAAAAACGGCGCATGCCTCATTGCAAAAGGCGGTGAAACAAGCGGCGGCAGCGTTAAAAGCATTGGACTGTATATTCAAAAGAACACCACAGCTTCCGATACAAAAATTCTTGATGTAACAGACTATGCTGTGCTTGAGGCGTACGGCGGCGATATTACCGGCACACAGGGTGCAAACGGCTATGGCGTTTATTTGGAAGATACCGGCACTTCAGGCGAAGCAAACCTTACTACCATCTTAGATATAATTATGAGTGCGGGAGAGGTTAAAACAACAGGCAGTAGAGCTGCCTATAGCATGGGTGTGGTGGCGCAGTGTGCTGTTAATTTAAAATCAAGCTTAACCGTAACAGCAAAAAAAGCAGAATCTGCCGGCGCAAATAACGCGCACAGCTATGGACTTTGGATATATAAAAATAATCACAGCAACCCGGTTTTAAATGTTGACGGCGCCAAAATAATTGTTAAAACGGATAAAACGGTGGGCGATTTTATTGATGTTTATAACCAGAGTAGCGTGATTTCGGTAAAAAGCGGCGCAAAAATCTATGGCGCTGAAACAGGAACCGGTCCGGTTATCATAAAGGCAAAAAGCCTGGACGTTACGGACGGGACAACACCCTGTGACATTACGCTTGCCGCAGGCAGTGAATTTGCCGGCGACGGAACGGAGAACATTGTTACAAGAAACTCAAACCAGGAGGGAAAAAACGTTTCCACCCTTTTGGCGGACGGCACTGCGTTTTTTGACGGTGAGGGCGGCATTATTTCTGCGACCGGGCACACCATTGCCCTGGCAGAGGCTAAGGTAGAAAAGCATAGCTGTAGCTATAATGCTACGGGCTATTGCACGTGCGGAAAGGAATGTGCTCACAGCACGGTTAACCCGACAACAGGTAAATGCACCGGGTGCGGAGCGGATGCGGCAACGGTAAAATTAACCCACGGCACAGACGAGGATTATTACAGCAACCTTGCCGATGCGGTAGCGGCCGTGCAGGAGGGCGATACAATCACCGTGCTTCAGCCCCTGGGCGACCGGGATGAGGAAATTTATATTGAAATTAACCGCATGGGAAAGACACTTGTGGGCTTTACCGTGGATTTCGGCGGATTTTCATACTCTAATGCGCAAATTACGGCTCAAAACTGCAACCTGACGGTGAAAAATTTTGACGTTAGTCAAAATCTCGGCGACTATGGTATTACAATAATTTCTGCATCCGACGGGGGAAGCTTAACCATTGGTGACAATGTAAGATTAATCTCCACAAAAAAGGTGAGAGAGCCGCTTGTTTTCTCTATGGTTCCGGTAACGGTTTCCGGCAACAATGTTACCATTGGCTATTCTAATGAAACAATATCCCCGCAGACATATTCTTCGATAATCGTAGAAGATAATTTGACCGTGAAAAGCGGCGATTTTTACGGCAGGGTTGGTCAAACCGGCGGCACAAGCACCTCTATTTCCGGCGGAACATTCCGCGGGGGCTTAACCCGTCCGCAGAATGTTACCGGCAGCGCGCTTGAAAAGGGCTGTGCTTATGCCGACATAACAACAGGCAATAAAATGGCGCCGTCAAGCGTTAGCGAAAACACGGCGTTTAAGGTAGTACAGTGTAACCACAAGGACAGCGGAGGAAGCTACTCCGTTGCCGGGGATAAGTGTATTTACTGCGTCAGAAGCT
>CAZITC010000039.1:0-8348 GCA_964542085.1 uncultured Ruminococcus sp.
GGCAAGACCATTTTGTATGTTCGACTTCAAGAAAAGGCAAGGAATATTGTTCAACGCATTTTATTCGTGCCGTTGTGCTTGAAAAAGGCGTGCTTGCTCACTTAAAATATGTTATCGGTTATGTTGCAAATTATGAAAATCAATTCAGAGAAATTATGGGTGCAAGACAAAAAGCGGAGGTCAAAAAAGAAATCTCCGCAAAGAAAAAGCTTCTTGCAAAATGCGAAAACCGTATCAATGAATTGAACAGGCTTTTCAAAAGTATTTACGAAGATAAAACAAATGGAATTTTAAGCGAAAGCAGATTTCAAATGCTTGCCGATGACTACGAACAAGAGCAAAAGAATTTGGAATTAAAAATTGTTTCACTATCCGCTGAAATATCCGAAACAGAGGAACAAAGCGATAATCTGGAACGCTTTATTTCAAAAATACATAAATATCTTGATTTGCAGGAATTGACGCCAACAATTTTGAATGATATGGTGAAGCGTGTATATGTTCACGCACCAGAAACGATTGATGGAAAACGCACGCAGCAGATTGATATTTGCTATGATTTGGTCGGAATATTGCCGATGTCATTGCTCAATAAAAACAACGATACGGCATAGAACAAACTATGCCGTTTTATCGAAAACATTATTACTGTTTTATTAAGGACATCCTTTCGGGCGCTTTTTTAGTGTTTTATTTTTTGTGTTCCAAAAGCCAGTCGTAAAGCTCCGGATTATTATAGGCATTTTCCCAGCTGTTATGCTCAACCTTTTCGTAAATTGAAAGCTTGGCATTTCCGCCCCAGCTGTTGATGTTGTTCACCATTTTTATGCTTTCTGCCACATTAACTACGGGGTCCAAAAGACCGTGATGCGCCCAAACGGGAGTGTTGGTAAGCCGACCGGCGTTCCAATACATTCCGCCGCCGCACACCGGCACAATTGCGGCAAACCATTCCGGCTTTGTCATGGCAAGCTGCCAGGTGGTGTAGCCACCCATGGAGGCACCCATAAGATAAAAATGCGAAGGGTCTGCATATGGCTCGTGCCTTATCATATCGGCAAATTCCGTAAGCTGTTCAAAAATTTCAAACCAGGTATCCGCATAGCACTGAGGTGAAACAACGATAAAGCGCTTTTCGCCCAAACTGTTCATGGCATTGCATACGGGATGGTCCTTTATAAGCTCAATATCCGTGCCGCGACCGCCGGCACCGTGAACGTGCAATATAACGGGCATTTTTTCGCCGCTATAACCTTCGGGAAAGCTTACAACATAGTGAAGCTTTTTATATTCTCTTACCTCCATCATGATGTCACCCTATATAAAAGCTGAAGGTGAAGGGAGTGAAGGGCACCTGATATTTTTCCGCAAGGCCGGGGCCGCAGCTGTTGGAGCCCAAGCCGGAAACCTTGTAGTCAATTCTTACGTTGGTGGTGCCGTCCTTTTTAAGCTCATCGGTGTGTCTTGCCGTGGTGAGCGTTTTGGAGTCGTATTCCGAAATGTTGAAGGAGAAGGGCATATCCGCCGTAAAGGTTAAGCCGGAGGCAAGGGCAAGCTTTCTTGCGCCCTCGTGGTTACCGTGCTCCTGAGGCATGATGTAGTTGACATATTCCTTTTCTGCACAGCTTTCATAGTGGCCGAAGGAAACATGGTGGCACATATCGTTATAGTTTTCATAGGGGCCCATGCCTAAGTATTCAAACTTTTCGTTTTCGGTGTTAAGCTTAAACTCAAAGCCAAGTCTGGGCAGGAACTGACGTGCGGGGCGGCGGTCAAAGGAGCCGTCAACCGTGACCTTTACCTTGCCGTCCTCAAAAAATTCATAGCTTATGCTGTGACGCATCAGGGGAAGGCGGGAAATGCCGGCCAGTGAGCAATCGAAGGTAACCTTGTTGCCGCTTATTTTATATGAATAACACTTCTGGTGCGTTTTGTCATAGCGGTCATCCACCCTTACGTGGGATATATGCATTTCGTTATCGGTGGGAGCACGCCATACGGAAAGCTTTAAGGGAGTTTTCAAAAGCTCCTTGCCCTTTTCCTTAATGCTTACAATTTCACCGGTCAAAAGGCAAACGGTGTATTCCTTGGAGCCTGTATTAACCTTAACTGCGCCGTTATCCTCGGCAATTTTTAATTTTGCGCCGGTTTTAAGCTTTTTAACAGCTCCGCCGGAGGAAAGGGAAGCAAAGCCCTTAACAAATCCGTCCTTTTCTAAGTAAAGGTTTACATATTCGCCGTACTCGGTTTCCTTTGAAAGGCGGAAGGGCACCTTGATTTCCGTGCTTTTATGGGGAGCAAGGCTTACCTTAATTGCTTTTTCGGCAACTGTAGCACCGTCCTTTACGTGAACAAGCTTTAAGTCAAATTCCGAAAGGTCGGTAAAGTCATAGCGGTTTACAAGTGTTATCACGCCGTCCGCCATGGTTGCCTTAAAGCCCTGGTAAGCATACTTTGCTTCCAGGCTTCCGGCCTTATAGCTTCTGTCGTAGAAGGTAAGACCGTCACAGCAGAAGTTGGAATCGTGTGTTTCCTCGCCGAAGTCGCCGCCGTATTTTGCAACGCCGTTTTCCAATATTGTGTGGTCTGTCCACTCCCAGATGCAACCGCCGATAAGAAGCGGATGGGTGTAAAAATGCTCCACATAATCATAAACGTCACCGGGGCCGTTACCCATTGCGTGGGAATATTCACAAAGGAAAACAGGGCGCTCATCGCCGATGGTTGCCATGCGTGTCATATTTTCACGCGTTATGTACATTCTGCTTCGAATGTCCACAGGAACCAGGTCGCGAACATCCGTAGCTCTTTCGTAATGAGTGAGGCGCGATGCATCACGATTTTTAGTCCAAAGCAACATTGCCTCTGTATTTCTGCCGTAACCGGCCTCATTTCCGGCAGACCAGATGATAACAGATGCGTGGTTTTTGTCACGCTCCACCATACGCTCCATTCTGTCAAGGTGCATTGCCTTGTAGTCCGGCATATAGCAGGGCCAGTAAGCGCTGTCATCAAATCCGGTGGGCGGATTTGTTTGCCTTGTGCCGATACCGTGCGCCTCGTTATCCGTTTCATCCACAACGTAAAAGCCGAGCTCATCTGTCATATTCAAAAATTCGGGTGAGGGGGGATAATGGCTTGTTCTTATGCAGTTTATGTTAAGCTCCTTCATTTTAAGAAGCTCTTCGCGTAAAAATTCCTCGGTTTCACACCAACCGTCGGTATAATGAGTATCGTGATGATTTACGCCCTTTAATTTTACCGATACGCCGTTAATTAAAAGGCCTTCCCTTGTACTTTTAATTTCGCGCATACCGATTTTGAAGGGAATAAATTCACCGGCCGCCTTTACAACAACGGTGTAAAGGTAAGGCTTTTCCGCATTCCAAAGAACAGGAGCAGTTACCTTTTTGCCAAGGCTTTTGCCTTCGGCATCAAAAATTTCGTAATCCTCGGCAAGTACAGTGATTTTCTTTGTGTTCGCCTTTATTTCCA
Source organism: uncultured Ruminococcus sp. (assembly GCA_964542085.1). Lineage (GTDB taxonomy): Bacteria > Bacillota > Clostridia > CAKSNL01 > HGM11501 > HGM11501. The sequence continues at coordinate 3,496 of CAZITC010000039.1, forward strand.
CGTCCTTAACATGACCCTCGGCACGGGAAAGAAGATATACGTCACGGAAGATTCCGTTCATTCTGAAAAAGTCCTGATCTTCAATATAGCTGCCGGCGCACCATTTTAACACCTTGGCGGTAAGGGTGTTTTTGCCCTCACGGCAGAAGGAGGTAATGTTAAACTCCGACTGAAGGTGACTTCCCTGTGTGCAACCAACATATTCGCCGTTTATGTAAAGGTACATAAATGAGGCAACGCCTTCAAACACAATGTAGGTTTGACGCTTTGACCAATCGGCGGAAATAGTAAATTCCTTCTCGTATACGCCACAGGGATTAATGTCCGGAACATAGGGCGGGTCAGCCGGGAAGGGGTAGTTTACATTGGTATAATAGGGCTTTTCATAGCCTGTTGTCTGCCAACAGGAGGGCACATTCACCTTATCCCACTTGTCCGATGTAAGGGAAGAGGCCGCTTCCGATTCATAATAATTAAAGTTCCACTCACCGTTTAAAAGCTTGTAATAAGCCGACTCGCTTTTTTTGCCGGCAAGAGCTTTTTCCAAGCTTTCGTAAGGGATGTAGTAGGAACGCTGTTTTTCTCTGTTTTCGCCGATTACTTTAGGGTTTTCGTAATGTCGCATTTTAGTCACCTATCCTTATATAAAATTCGAATTTGAATTTTCCGAAGGGCACGCGGTAACGCTCATTAAGCTCCGGCCCGCAGGAGGCGGAGCCGAGCCCTGAGTCCTTAAGGTCCAGCCTTAAAGCGGTGTAGGGCGCCTTTTTGCCGCAAAGCTCCCAATCGTGAGCGGTATCGGTAAGAGTGCCGCTGTCATACTCCTTAACGGAAAATTCAAAAGCTTCGTCTGCTATAACCATTATGCCACAATCAAGCGCCAATTGCAATACTTTTTTGTGATTTCCGTAATCCTGGGGCACGGTGTAGGGCACGTATTCCTTTTCGGCACTGCTTTCATATTGGCCGAAGGTGACACCGTGGCACATATCATCATAATTTTCGTAGGGGCCTAAGCCGATGTAGGAAAAAGCCGCGTTTTTGCGGTTTAGCTTCATTTCAAGTCCAAGACGCGGTAAAAAGGTATTAAGTCTGTCGCGCCTTATTTCTCCGTCAAATGTGACCTTCAAAAGGTTACCCTCATACGCCCGGTAGATTTTTTTGTAATAAATTATTGGTTGGCGCGAAACGGGGGCAAGTGAGCAGTCAAAGGTAAGGCAGTTACCCTCATTTTTGACCGAATACGTTTTTTCATGCGTATAGCGAAGCTTGTCCTTTGTCCAATCGGAAAGTGGATTTGTATCGTTATCCACAGGTGCGCGCCAAACGCTTAAGATGCTTTCATCATAAAGAAGGTTTTCGCCGTTTTTCATAATGGCTTTAAGACTGCCCTTCTTTTTATCAATTACAAAGCCGTTCGATAAAAAGCTGTCCTCATTTTCGGAAAAGGCCTTACCTGTGGAGGTCTTAAAGGAAGAACGTTTAACGTCGGTTTCAAGGCTTGACAAGGCAATAACATCATCGCCGGAATAGAGCCTTAGGTTAATCCACGCACCGAAGGGTGCCTCATCCGGAAGTGCAAAGGGAATGATTAACTCCGCCTTTTTATGAGGAGCAAGAGATAAGGGAATATCCTTTCTTTCCTTAACCGTGCCGCCTGTAACAAGTTCTGCCTCCAGCCGATATTCGGAAAGGTTTGTGAAATTGAAACGGTTTTCGATTACAAGCTTGTTTTCGCAAAGTGAGGCCTTCATGTTCTGCAGGGCGTATTTTGCTTCATAGCTTCCACCCTTTTTGCTTCTGTCAGCCAGCAAAATGCCGTCCAAGCAGAATTTACCGTCATGTGTTTCCTCACCGAAATCACCGCCGTATTTTAAACAGCCGTTCTCCCCTACGGCGTGGTCGGCCCACTCCCAAATGCAGCCGCCGATGAACAGCGGATTGGTATAAAAATGCTCGGTATAATCATAAACATCGCCGGGGCCGTTGCCCATGGAGGCCGAGTATTCGCAAAGGAAAAGCGGCCGCTTATCGCCCAGGGCGGCAAGGCGCTCCATCTCCGGGATTGAGGGATACATTCTGCTTCGAACATCAACGCTTGCCATGTCGCGAGCAACGTGCGCGCCCTCATAATGAGTGGGGCGCGTTGGGTCTAAGCGTTTAATTTCCTTAAGCATAGCCTCGGAATTGGGACCGAAGTTGGATTCGTTGCCGATTGACCACATAACAACCGAAGCGTGGTTTTTGTCCCTCTCCACCGTGCGCCTTACTCTTTCTGTAAGGGCATTGGTGCAGTCGGGGTTGTGGCTCGGCCATTCGATGCTGTCGTCATATCCGCGGTAGGGCGAAATGCTTCGTGAGGTGAAGCCGTGGGTTTCATAGTCGGCCTCATCCACGATGTAAAAGCCCATTTCATCTGCAAGCGAAAGCATATAGGGAGCGGGCGGATAGTGACTTGTTCTTATGCAGTTAATGTTCATGCTCTTCATGAGAGCAAGCTCATTTGAAAGCGCCTCCTCCGAAAAGGTGTAGCCTGTATCCGGATGCGAGTCGTGTCGGTTTACGCCCTTAAGTTTAACCGATACGCCGTTTATGAAAAAGCCGTTTTCGTTGACCTCAATCTTTCTCATGCCCACCTTAAAGGGGATAAACTCGCCGGCCGCTTTTACAACCACGGTGTAAAGGTAGGGCTTTTCCGCGTTCCAAAGCACGGGGGAGGCAACACTCTTGCCAAGGCTTTTGCCCTCGGCATCAAAAATTTCATAATCCGGCTCGGAAACGGTGATGTGCTTATCGTCAGCATCAAGCCTAATGTCGAAGGCGTGCCCCTCCGGCCTTTCCAAAATATAAACATCGCGGAAAAGGCCGTTCATGCGAAAGCAGTCCTGGTCCTCGAAATAGCTTCCGGAGCACCACATTAAAACCTTGGCGGTTACGGTGTTTTCACCTTTAGTTACATAGGGCGTTATGTCAAACTCGGCGGTTAAGTGACTGCCGGTGCTTGCGCCTACATATTTTCCGTTTACGTAAAGATAAAGGCAAGAGGCCGCACCGTCAAAAACGATGTAGGTTTTGCCTGTCGCCGAAAGGGTAACATTGCGCCGGTAAACGCCGCAGGGGTTATCGTCCGGCACGAAGGGAGGGTCAACCGGGAAGGGATAATTGTAATTTGTGTATTGGTGCTTGCCGTAGCCCTTCATCTGCCAGCAGGAGGGTACCTCTATTTTGCTCCAAGCCTCGGCATCAAGGCAAGATTTTTCCTCAGAGGGATAGTAATTAAAATCCCATTCTCCGGAAAGCGAGGTGTAATAGGCCGACTCGCTTTTGTTGCCGGAAAGCGCCTTTTTAAGACTTTCGTAGGGTATGTAATAGGCTCTGGGTGCAAGCCTGTTTTCGCCGGTAAAGGCGTAGCTTTCATACTGTCGCATATAAGTCTCCTTAGCTTATGTAAAACGTGAATTTCATGCTCTTTTCGGTTATCATGTGCTCCGGACGAAGCATGGGCCCGCAGGAGGCGGAGCCGATACCGTTCACGCGGTAATCCACCCTAATGTTAGTAAGGCCGTTCTTTTTGAGTTCATCCGTGTGCTTGGCTTTTGCAAGGGTTTTCGTGTCGTAATCCGAAAGGTTAATTTCAAATTCCGTATCGGTTTCAAAAATCATGCCTGTGCCGAGAGTCAGCATGGTGCAGCCGAAATGGTTGCCGTGCTCCTGGGGCATGGGATAGGGCACATATTCCCTTGAAGAGCTGGATTTATAAAGGCCGGAGGGCGCGTGAAGCAGCATATCACAGTAGCTTTCATAGGGGCCGTGACCGTAGTAGGTAAACTCTAAGTCGGATACGGGGTTGGAAAACTCAAAGCCTATGCGCGGAAGAAAGGTGGTGTACTGGGGCTTAACGTTAAAGTCCGCACTTACCCTAACCTTGCCGTCGGCAAAAAATTCGTACTCGGTGGTGTATTTTAAATAGGGCACTCTTGAAACACCGGAAAGCGAAGCATTGACCGTTATTTTGTTGCCCTCAAGATTGCATGAATATACCTTATAAAAGGGCTTGTTCATATTTTCGGAGTGGGTGTTGTCTTCGTTAAGCTCCCAGCTTTTCTTAAAGTGGCGCTCGTTGTCCGTTGCAGCCTTGTAGGTGGTTACCTTCAATGGAGAGGCAAGGTTTTCGGTGCCGTTTTTCTTAAAGCTTACGAGCTCGCCGTAGTGGGTATCGAACACGTAATTAAAGCCTTCACCATCAATGAAAATTTTATCGCCCTCGGTTTTAAAGCTTAAATATTCCTTGCCGGTGCTGATTTTTTCCTTCGCACATTCCGGAAGGTCAAACGATGTCATTGCAACGTCCACACCGTTTTTCTCTAAGGTGAAAATAAGGTGCGCACCGTAGGTACAGGTCTTGGGCAGGGCGAAGGGGATTGAAAATTCAACCTCTCCGTGAGGAGGACAATTAAGGGTTAAGTGTGCTTCCTCGGTTATTTGACCGTCAACCTCCAAGCGGAGCACCGCGTCAAATTCCGAAAGGTCGGTGTGGCTGTAGCGGCTTTTAACCGTTATTTTATCACCCTCGCGCACGGCCTTCATGTACTGGTAAGCGTATTTTAGGTTGCGGCTTCCGGCCTTAAAGCTTCTGTCGGAGAAAACAAGACCGTCCACACAGAAATTGCCGTCGTGAATATCCTCGCCGAAGTCACCGCCGTATTTCGCAACGCCGCGGTCATCCACTACATGGTCAGCCCATTCCCAAATACAGCCGCCGAGGTGCTTTTTATATTGGTAGAATTTTTCGACAAACAGGTCAATTTCGCCGGGGCTGTTGCCCATTGCGTGACCGTATTCAATATTAATGT
>CAZITC010000040.1:0-8278 GCA_964542085.1 uncultured Ruminococcus sp.
TCTTAATTCTTGTTGCGGCTTTAATCGTCGCACTTTTAGCCGGCTCGGCCGGTTTTGCAACCGGGTATGGAGCTGATGCGGCAAAAAGAAATGCGTTGAATGAGGAAATAAGTGAGCTTAAGGCCGCTGTTTCCGGGGAAGATGCGGACTCTGTTGCCGCAATGAATGAGCTTAAAACTAAAAATGAAGAGCTTGCTCAAACAGTTATTGAACTTGAGGCAACCGTTGCCGACCTTAAAAATAAAAACACGGAGCTTACCGAACAGTTGGGTCAAGCGGGTGCAAACACAAATCCTGAAAATAACAGTGAGGTATTAGACCCTGTGGTCAGACCGTCAGATGAGGAGCCCGCTTCCTCAGATGATGACAACGGCGGTGCGCGAGTCACCATGGTGGATAAAATTACAAAATATGTAATTATAATAATTGTGGTAATACTTGCTTTAATGGGCATATCCATGTTATTCTTCTCCCGTCGTGAGGAGGATGAGGATTATGAGGACGATGCAAGACCGGACCGCAAAAAAGAGGCTTATGCCGATGAAAAAGCGGAGCCTGAGGCTACCTTTGAGGACAAAGCGGCAATGACGGAAAAACCGGAAGAAATAAAAGAAGCCTTTTCACAGCCGGAGCCTGTAAAGGTAAGTGCTGAGGAGCCTGAAATTGATTATGACAGGTATGTTCCCTTGGAAGAGGAGGAAGGTGCGGTAACAAAAAGCGCAAAGGTGCCGGAAACATTGGAGGAGCTTATGGGAATGAGCAGAAGCGGTGAAGAGCATGATAATTAAGATTTTGGCGTGTGTTCTTTTGGCCATCGGTGCCATTGTATGCTTCGGTGCGGAAAAAATAGTGGACAGATTTTTTGGGAAAACCGGCGATGAGTCTGTGCTTAAAGTAAAGGCAGCGGCGTTCGTTCCGGTGCTTTTGGGAATGGTAATACTCTTTTTACAGTGAAAGGAATAATTAAAAATGAGAAAAGAATTGGAAAAGAATTTTAACCCCGCGGAGGCGGAGGACAGAATATATAAAATGTGGGAGGAAAAGGGATATTTTCACGCAGAGCCGGACGAAAAAAAGAAGCCCTTCACAATAGTTATTCCTCCTCCAAATGTAACCGGTCAGCTTCATATGGGCCATGCGTTGGATGAAACACTGCAGGATATATTGATAAGGGCAAGAAGAATGCAGGGCTATAACGCGCTTTGGGTGCCCGGAACCGACCATGCCGGAATTGCAACCCAGATTAAGGTTGAGGAAACATTGAGAAAGGAAGAGGGGCTTACCCGTTATGACCTGGGACGTGAAAAGTTTTTGGAGCGCGTTTGGGACTGGAAGAACAAGTACGGCAACCGAATTATTAAGCAAATAAAAAAGCTTGGTTGCTCATGCGATTGGGACAGGGAACGTTTCACAATGGACGAAGGTCTTTCCAACGCGGTAAAGCACACCTTTGTAAACCTTTACAATAAGGGCCTTATTTACAGAGGTTACAGAATAATAAACTGGTGTCCTAGTTGCCGCACCGCATTGTCGGATGCTGAGGTTGAATACCGCGAGGACGAGGGCTTTTTCTGGCACATTCGCTATTATTTTGAGGATGGCGAGGATTATATTGTTATTGCGACCACAAGACCTGAAACCCTTTTGGGTGATACAGCGGTGGCAGTTCATCCGGATGATGAGCGTTACAAGGACCTTATCGGCAAAAACCTAATATTGCCCCTGGTCGGCAGAAAAATTCCGATTGTTGCGGATGAATATGTTGATAAGGAATTCGGAACAGGCTGTGTAAAAATCACTCCAGGACATGACCCCAACGACTTTGAGGTCGGTCAGCGCCATGAACTTGAAACCATTATTGTGCTGACAGGTGACGGAAAGATAAATGCAAACGGCGGTAAGTATGAGGGAATGGACCGCTACGAGGCAAGAAAGGCAATGCTTAAGGATTTGGAGGACGGCGGATATTTGGTTAAAACCGAAAAGCACGTTCACAACGTCGGCCATTGCTACAGATGCTCCAACACTGTTGAGCCCATGGCCTCGGATCAGTGGTTTGTTAAGATGAAGCCTTTGGCCGGTCCTGCAATTGATGCTGTAAAGACCGGTGATATAAGCTTTGTTCCGGACAGATTCGGAAAAAGCTATATGCATTGGATGGAAAACATCAGAGATTGGTGCATTTCGCGTCAGCTTTGGTGGGGACATCAAATTCCGGCGTTTTACTGTGACGAGTGCGGCGAAATGACCGTAAGCGAGGAAAACGTTACTGTTTGCCCGAAGTGTGGTGCAAAGGTAAGGCAGGAAAGCGATGTTTTGGATACGTGGTTTTCTTCGGCGCTTTGGCCTTTTTCAACACTCGGCTGGCCGGAAAATACAGAGGAGCTTAAATATTTCTATCCCACAAGTGTGCTGGTAACAGGATACGATATAATTCCATTCTGGGTTTCAAGGATGATATTCTCCGGCTTGGAACAGACGGGTGAAAAGCCGTTCAGCCATGTATTCATTCACGGTCTTGTAAGGGACGAGCAGGGCAGAAAAATGTCCAAGTCCTTGGGCAACGGAATTGACCCTCTGGAGATAATATCCAAGTACGGTGCAGATACGCTTCGTTTCGCGCTTTCGACAGGTAATGCTCCCGGAAACGATATGCGCTTCTCGGATAAAAAGGTGGAAGCGGCACGTAACTTCTGCAATAAGATTTGGAATGCCGCACGCTTCGTTTTGATGAATTTGGAAACGGAGGATTACACCCTTCCTGCACCGGATGAGCTTATGGCGGAGGATAAGTGGATTGTTTCCAAGCTTAATGAGCTTGTTTCAGATGTTACGGCGGCAATTGATAAGTTTGATATCGGCATTGCTCTCTCGAAGATATACGGCTTTTTGTGGGATTGGTATTGCGACTGGTATATCGAGCTTGTTAAGCCCAGGCTTTACAATAAGGATAATGCCACAAAGCTTTCGGCACAGAGAACGCTTTCCTATGTGCTTATAAATGCGCTTAAGCTTTTGCACCCGTTCATGCCGTTTGTTACGGAGGAGATTTATCAAAGTTTCGTCGGCGAAGAGGAAAGCATCATGGTATCGCAGTGGCCCGAATACAATAAGGAGCTTTGCTTCGAGAAGGAAAGCCGCGAAACCGAGCTTGTTATCGGCGCAATAAAGGCGATAAGAAACTTAAGAAGTGATATGAATGTTCCGCCGTCAAGAAAGGCGAAAATAATAATTGTAGCTGACGATACTGCACCGTTTGAGTCCGGAGAGGCATTCTTCATTAAGCTTGCATCCGCTTCAAGCGTTGAGTTTAAGAAGGATGAAGCAGGAATTGCCGACAATGCGGTAAGCCAGGTAACAGAGGGCGCAAAAATTGTAATTCCTTTGGATGAGCTTGTTGATCGTGATAAGGAAATTGAGCGCCTTAATTCCGAAAAGGAAAGGCTGTTAAGCGAAATTGAGCGTGTGGATAAGCTTCTTGCCAACGAAGGATATTTGAAGAAGGCTCCGGTCGCTTTGGTGGATAAGGAGAAGGCTAAACGCGAAAGCTTTAAGAAAATGCTTGCGGATGTTGAAATAAGCCTTGAAAAATATATGTAATAAAAGGGCCCGCTTTGGGCCCTTTTTTATAAAGGAATGATTAAAATGACAAAAGAAGATGCGTTGGGTTTTATACACGGAACAAATAAATTCGGCTCTGTTTTGGGGCTTGATAGCATAAAGCGCCTTTGCGGCAAGCTGGGTAATCCGGAGCGTAATGGTAATTTTATTCATATTGCCGGAACAAACGGAAAAGGCTCGGTTGCCTCGGCACTTAGCGCAATACTGGTTGAGGCCGGCTATAAAACCGGGCTTTATACCTCGCCGGCCATTGAGTCCTTCAATGAAAGGATAAGGGTAAACGGAAGGCCGATAGATGATGAGGAGCTTTGCCGTCTTACCCAAAGGGTAAAGGCAGCATGCCGTGAAATAACTGAGGAGGGCTTTTCTCATCCGACGGAGTTTGAAATTGTAACGGCAATCGGACTTTTACATTTTAAGGAGGAGGCCTGCGATTACACCGTTTTGGAGGTTGGTCTCGGCGGAAGGCTGGATGCTACCAACGTTATTGAAAGTCCAAGACTTTGCGTAATTACATCGTTAAGCATGGATCATACCGACCGGTTGGGCGATACATTGGAAAAAATTGCCCATGAGAAGTGTGGAATAATAAAGGGTAATGTGAGGGTTGTTACGTCTGAAAGCCAAGTGCCGGAGGCAATGAAAGTTATTTCGGACAGCGCAAAAAGCCTTACAGTCGTTTCGGTGCCGAAAATAAAAGAAGAAAATTTATACGGAATTTGCTTTGATGCGGCAGGCATTGAGAATGTGCATTTTCCGCTTACCGGTGAGCATCAGGCGCAAAATGCGGCGCTGGCAATTGAAAGCGCAAAAATCCTGGGCATAAGTGACGGTGCGATAAAAAGCGGAATAGAGAAAACCACTCACCCGGCGAGAATGGAGAAAATATCAAGCGCCCCGCTTGTGATTTTAGACGGAGCGCATAATATTTCAGCAATGGAATATCTTAAGAAAAACTTGACCGTTCTTTTGCCGAAGGGCAAAAAAACTCTTATCATCGGCATGCTTAGGGACAAGGACTATGAAGCCTCGGCGGCTTTAATTGCGCCGCTGTTTGACAAAATAATCACGGTTGATATAAAAAGCGAGCGCGCCTTGCCAAAGGAGGAGCTTTGTCTTGTTATGAAAAGATATTGCAAAAAGGTGTGTCCGATGAGCCTGGAGGAGGCTTGTGGTGCAATTAATGGCGACGGCACATTTGTTGTTGCCGGCTCACTTTATTTGGCCGGGGAATTTAAGGCTCAATATCGTAAAGCGCATTTATAAGGGTGTAAAGCGCCGGAAAGCTGTACATTACGTTCCAAATGCCGATGCCGGACAGGCCTAATTCGGTCAAAAGGTCAAGCTTGGCAAGTATGCTTCTGGCATCCTCAAACCACACCTCGTGACGGATGCCTGACTCATCTAAATAGCTAAAGTATGGGCTTTGGGAGGCATCATTGAATAAAATCGGCTCTCCGTAGCGCAGGGCAAGGCGCACGGCATATAAATTGGAAATGGAGCGTGCGCGGCTTTGACCGCTTACGTAAGGCAAGCTCCAGTCATAGCCGTAGTTCGGTATGCCGAGCCACAGCTTTTCGGGCGGAATTTCGCTTAGGGCGTAAGAAACAACACGCCTTACGCTGTTAATGGGTGCAACTGCCATGGGAGGCCCATAGGTGTAGCCCCATTCATAGGTCATAAGAAAAACCTTGTTCGCGTTAAAGCCCATTTGCATGTAATCGTGGCCCTCGTAAAGTGTACCGGACTGTCCGGCACTCGTTTTCGGAGCGGCCGCGGCAACAACGGTTTTACCTTGCGGATTAAGAAGGCCGGAAAGCTCACCCAAAAGTGATGCGTAGGCAGAGGCGTTCCGTCCGTAAACATATTCAAAATCCATGTCAACACCGTTATAGGGAGCGATTCGCAAGGAAATTTCGGATAAAAGTCGCCTTCTTGCTGATGCGGAGTTTAATACAGCATCGGAAAGCTTGGAGGAAAAGCCGCCGCTTTGGCCTATGGAAGCAACTGATAATAAGGACTTTACTCCGCTTTGCGCGGCGGCGGATAAAAGCGGACTGTCATCCAGATAGGTTAGCGCTCCGCTTTCCGTTATGCTGTAGGTAAAGGGTGTAAGGTAAGTAAGATATGTCAGTGCGTAGGCTAAATTATTGTCGGAAATATTGGGATAGGCGTAGCCGTTTAGGCTGATTGTGCCGCGTTTTTCCTCGTCGTAGGAAAGAATAATCCTAAAGCCCGGCTCAATATAGCTTTTTCCGATTAACGCGGGATTGTTTCGTAGAATAGCCTTTTCGCTGGTTTCAAATTTTCGCGCAATCGAATAAAGATTGTCGCCGGAAACCACCGTGTATGAAGCTCCTACGTTAAGAATAATAATGCTTTGCCCACGGGTTAAAGTGTACGGCATGGAAATACCGTTATAATTTGCCACGTCGTAAAAATTTACGCCATAGGACTCGGCAATGGAATAAAGGGTTTCGCCGGAACTTACCGTGTGAAGCTGCAAAAAAATCACTTCCATTCTGCCGGGAGCGGCCCGGTAAAAGCCGCCCTCGGCTATATAAACGGAGCAAAAGCTCCGACACTTTATATTATGAAAAAGGAGCAATAATGTGATGGAATTTTTTCAAAAGCCGTTAATTCCGGATAAAAATGCAAAAAATATAATAGCATCCTGTGAAATAGGAAATATTAAACCTGCATCGGTTAACGCGGTTGATGAAAAAATAAGGCATCATGCGGATATTTCAATATGTCATTTGGGTGGCAAACGGTTTGTAACCTCCAAGGACACCTATGAATATTATGTAAGGAGTCTTGCGGGCGCGGAAATAATTTGTGGCGAAAGCAAGGTTGAAAGCCCCTATCCCTTTGATGCGGCCTATTGTGCCGCCGTTTTTTCGGGAATTGCCGTTGCAAACGAGGCTGTAACCGATAAAAAGCTGTTGGAAATTTTAAAAAGCGAGTTTGTTTTCGTAAACGTTCGCCAGGGCTATGCCAAGTGCAATATATGTCCTGTGGCTGAAAATGCGGTTATAACGGAGGACGAAGGAATATATAAGGCTCTTTCGCGCGTTGCCGACGTTTTGCTTATAAGACCGGGATATGTGGCGTTAAAGGGCTATAAATACGGATTTATAGGCGGTGCTGCCGGTCTTATCGGGCCAGGCACGCTTTATTTTAACGGTCGGCTGACCGACCATCCGGATTGCGAAAAAATGCTTGATTTTTTGGCGAAATATTCTGTTACTCCTGTTTTTGCGGATAAAGCGCTTACCGATGTCGGATCAATTATAGCCGTTTCGTAGCAGAAAGGTATGTGGTGATTGAAAAAATATTTAACCGGTCTGCCTCCGGAAATACGGCCGCTGCTTTCTGAAGTGGTAGGTCGTGACGGGCGGATTACAAATGAAAGCAAGGCAGTTTCCGCTTTGACCGATTATGTTGTGCTTTATGAAGAACCGGTCATTTTGTTTGAAATGTGCCTTTATGTAAGTCCGATTGACATAGAAGGAGCAATTTTTAGGCTAAGTGAGCTTTTGAAAGCTAACGGCAGGTTTTCTTATAAAAAAAGAAGAAGACTTATTGAGAGGGAGCTTAAAAAATGCATTGTCGAAAATGATGTGCTTAATTTCAACGGTTTTTTGCAATTTCGGCTGTCGGAATATGAAAATCTTTTGCTGGCGGCTGTAATGACGGCGTTGCATCAATAAAAAGCCTGACAAAAATTTCATGATTAAAACCTTTTGTTTGGCGCACAATATCAAACAGGAGGTGAAAAACATGACAAGAAATAAGAAGCTTGTACCCGAAGCAAAGGCAGCTCTTGATAAATTCAAGATGGAGTGCGCATCTGAGGTTGGAGTAAACCTTAAGCAGGGCTATAACGGCGATCTTACCGCAAAGGAAAACGGATCTGTCGGCGGCCAGATGGTTAAGAAGATGATTAAGTCTTACGAAGAATCCATGAAGTAATTCAAATAGCGAACAAAAAATATGCACTGACGGAGAAAATGCTCTGTCAGTGCATATTTGTTTCTTCGTAGAGGGGCTTTTTAGAATAAGGCTCTTTTTTGTATAATTTATTTAAGGCCCGAGGCCGGGGCTTTTATTTTAACAAAAAGGGGAGGAATAAAATGAACAAAACATTAGAAAAGGTAATACTTACGGTGGACGAGCTAAATCCTAATGCATATTCATCAGAGGTCAAGGCCATGTGGGTGAACGAGGCCGAGCACTGCATCCAAACGGAAATTTTCTGCCTCGCTCCGTGCGATATTACCGAATACAGTCCGTATTCCGAAAAAAAGAATTTAGAGCTTTCGCTTGGCCCCGGGGAGGATAAGTTATACATTCTCTATCTTCAGGCCATGATTGACTTTGCAAACAAGGAATACTCCGCCTACAACAACGATATTGCCCTGTACAACGAGTGCCTGGACACATTCGCCAAGCGCTATGTGAGAACGCACCGCGAGGGTGCCGCGCCCATATCGGGCATGTGTGTTTCGGCCTTTGCCCTGGCTCAAAAGCACGGATTTGAGGGTACGGAGGACGAGTGGCTTGCATCGCTTAAGGGTGAACGCGGTGAAAAGGGTGACAAAGGCGAGAAAGGCGAGCGCGGTGAAAAGGGCGAAAAAGGCGAACAGCCGGATTT
>CAZITC010000041.1:0-8129 GCA_964542085.1 uncultured Ruminococcus sp.
CTGTTATGCCTGACTTATCAATTTCAAAAAGGAAGGTATTGTAAAGCTCGTCATTAAAATCAGCTATAGGCACAACACGGGTACCGTTTTGACCCGGAGTGAAAACAAAGTCCGAGATTGCGCCGTATCCGCCGCGTGCATCCAAAATTTCAATTTGAATTCGCTTAACCTCAATTGCAATTCCGAAGTTGACCAATTTTTTTGCGCTGTCGGCCACGTTTTCGTTTCCTGTATAAATTGTGGTATAGTCACCGTCATCCGAATCCGAAACATTAATATTGTAAGTTATAAGTCTTCCCTGCTGTGCATCGTCCCTGGGGGTGTAAGCAAAGCCCTCAATAGTATCCTTTTGAGGAAGAACAATATCAATCCAGAAGGGGCACTGGTCAATGGAGGTTATGTTGCTACCCTCCGTTTCGTAAAACGCGTGCCAACGGCTTGTGGGGTTACCGTCCAAAATATTTCTTATCGAGCCCCAGCTTGCCTCCGAATTCTCCTTTGTTTCCGTTCTTGCGGCAATTTGCCATTTGGAGGTATCAAACGCCCGCTTCATAGGATCGGAGTCCTTCATGAATTTAATTTCCGCCGCCGTTCCGTAGCCGCCCTGGGATGAGGTAACGACAATTCTTATCGCCTTCATTTTTGTGTTGCCCCAGGATGCCGACCTATCCGACCAGTCACCGCCTATAACGGTGAAGCTACCCGAAAAAATCTTGTCAAATGTTTCTCCGTCCATTGAGGAGTAAATGTCAAAGCTCTGAAATTTTCCTACATCCGCGCCCGTTCTCGGTGTAACAACAAGGCCTGAAATTTCCTTAGCAGCCGGGAACACAACATCAATCGTGTGAGGACATTCGTCGTGCGAAATAATTTCCGTGCCAGCATCGTTTGTTTCGTAAGCCGTGTGCCAATAAGTTTCTGCCTTGCCGTCAAAAGCATTTCCAATGCCGTTGTTTTTATCGTTGGAGGAGGCACTGATTTTCCATTCCTCATCGCCGCGTTCGATAATCGTGCCGAGATTTTCGGCATTATCGTTTACAACGGGCGGCTCCACACTCATTTTTTCACCGCTACTTATTGTTTTACCTGCACCGTCTGTGAAAAAGCTAACCTCAGCGGCCGTTCCGTAGCCGCCCTGGGATGAAATGATTTCAATTTGGATTGCATTCATTGCAACATTACCCCAGGATACCTTTTTAGCACTTCTGTCAGTGCCCTCATAAGTAAATTCGCCCTCGTAAATTTGCTTATAGGTTTTACCGTCAGTTGAGGCGAAAACCCTGTACTTTTTCCAGTTTCCGGTATCGTTGTTATCCTGTCTAGGAAGGTATTCAAAGCCGGATACATTAACCGAGCCTTTGAACATAACGTTTATTGCGTGTGGGCACTCATCCACCCAAACAAAATCCGTACCGTCATGATAGTAATCCGAATGCCAATACGTGTTTGTATTTCCGTCAAACGCGGCTGAGATATCTCCCGTTACGAAGGACGAGGACGCCGATATAGTCCAATTATCCTTGCCAAGCTTTCTCTCCTCCGCAAACGAAGTAAACGTCATACAGCAAAGCGCAAGAGAAACCGCCGTTAAAAACGCTGTTATTTTTTTCATACTGCCTTCCCTCCCCTTAACCTAAATGATGAAGCACCGCGTCCACTGCCGCAGAGCTTGCCGGGTCGCGTGAAACGGTGTAAACTCCGTTTTCGCGACTTGTCACATACCAACCGAACACATCCGATGCGTAGGTTATCGGAACGTAAACAATTCCGTTTACTATGGTGCACGCATTCGAAAGGGGCACAAATTCGCCGTTGTTTCTTGCCTCCAGTGAGCCGACAACCGAATATGTCCATTCGTAATTTGTAATATCAAATATACATCCCGACTTATCCGGGGTCAGGTCATGGCGGCCAAGGTAAATTGTGTTATCCTCCGCCGAATATTCTGCCTTGGTATAACCGTGATCGAGGATTTCCTCAAAGGTTTCCAAGGGAAGATAAAGGGTCGAATTCATCTCAAAGGGTGCAACTGATGTATCCTTTTCGTAAACCGGCATTTTTCCGCCGTCAATAATTGCCTTCGGCACTCCGGCCTTGAAGATCGAAACATCCGGAAGAGCTGCCCTTTCCTCCTCGGTTAATGCCTTCTGCTCTATCTCGGTATAAAGATAATTAAACTTACCCATGGGCGCGCATGAGCCCTCGGAATAAAAGTCAAGATAATCGCCGTCACAGCTTATCGTGTCAGTCCACTTAAATTCAAAATCTACCGTTCCCGTTTCACCGATAAGCGCCCTCGGAATTGCCATTTGAAGAACATTGCCGCTTACCGTGTAGCTTACATTTCCAATGGTTTCCCAGTTCCACTCCGAGGATGTTGCTTTGGAAATAACCCCATCACCGGAAACATTCACCGCATAGTCGTATCCAATCCAGCCGGTCGCCGGGTTTCTGTCCGCATTGATATAAAGATTCATAAAGCCCTCGCCCTTCTTTATATCGCCAACTGTCTGAACATAGAAGTAAAGGTTTTCCCCATCTCTTGCAACCTTTGCGCGGGAAATGGAATTGTTTACCGTTGTTTTGTGCGTTATCACTTCATCTGTGTAAAAGTCTATGCCGTCCGTAAAGTCGCGGGTGTAATTATCATAATCGTTGTAGAACATAGGGCCTACACTGTCCCACTGCGAAGGTGCGGCCGAAATGTCAATCGTAACAGCCTCACTTGCAACAGGTGCAGGTCTTACGCCCTTGTATTTTCTTACAAAGTCAACCAAAAGGTTGTAATAATCATCCTTAATATAGCTTCTGGAAGGCTCAAAGTCACGGCTGTTTTCCTCATCGTAAAGGTCTACGAAAACAGTGCCGGTGTGCTTTCCGTAGGATTGGTACATCGGAGTTTTCCACTCATTCCAGCCATCCACAAACACAAATTCCGGGTCAACATCCAAAACGTGTGCGGCTTGCTCACGGAAGAAATATGCCCTTCTGCCGTTATCCGCGCTGTAATCCTCGCCGAAAGCCTCCGAATAGCCCTTGCCCTTAGTATAAGGGTCAGAGAAAACGCCGACAACGCTTCCGCCCTCAACATACGACTGATTTATTGCCATTGCAAGACTCATAGTCTCTCTTCTTCCGCTCTCGCCGATACCGAAGGGATGCTGAGGATATTCCTCAAGCCAGTTAACATGCTTGTAGTTCGGGTCTGCCACGCCACCTCTAAGCTCACCGGGATTTCTTAATGTAAAGCTTTCGTTTATAAGGCTAAACACATGTTCAAGGTCCTTATCCTCATTTGTAAGCTGAGAGTTATTTATGGGGAAATTTATGAAAAAGGGCTTATCCTCCCAATAGAATATAAGGTCATCATATTCCCCGCTCATCACCTGGTTATAGTAGAGCACGGGAAGTACCTCTTTCGGCTGACCGCCGCTCATACCGCCCATGTTTCCGTAAATACTCAGCTTGGGAGCATTTATTCCATCCTCACGAGCATCGTGATAAGCGTTCAAGATGCGCATATAGTTTTCAATTTTCATGTAATCGTCGTTCGTGTAGTCCATGAAAATGGCGTCCACGCCCGCATTTGCCAAAAGCACTGCCTGCTTTCTAAGCACCCAATAGTCGGACTCCGAATAAAAGCCGAACACCGGCTCGCCCCACCAGTAAGCCGAGCTTTCAGTACCTTTAGCTTTCCACGCCGGGTCATCAAAGTTACCCTTTGCTGTGGGGTTATTTCTTATAATCTCAGGAATAACGCCGGTTGTTCCGGTTGTGAACATATTCCAGTAAAACATGCCCACCTTACGAGTACCCTCCTTAACGGGGCCAACTTCCTCATAATCGGCAACCTTGCGGCCGTAATCATCCGTCGCCACCCAGGTATCGTGCCAATTGTCAATAATTTTTTCGTCCGGTACCGGGGTAAGCTGTTTTTTTGCCTCAGCTTTCAGCGTAACGCTTTCGATTGACCACTTCATACCTCTGTTCAAAAGCGTTGTGTACAAATAAAGCTTATGCACACCAGAAACCGCAGAAATATTGGCCGAAGCGGTATCCTCACCCGTGCCGAACACAACGCTTCCTATGCTTTCGGAATTAGGGTCGTCCACCTTAATTCTGAAAATTTCGCCGTTGCTTCCGGAGCGGTATTCCTTAACCTTCACCTCAACCGACTTAACGCCCGTAAGGTCCGCCTCAAATCCAATTGCGGAAAGCTTGTAGTTGCCACCTACCTCCGCACAGTCGCCGACGATTTTTACATCGCCGATTTGCTCCTTTATATCCTTCACGCCGAGTACCCTGTCACCAGATGCAGATACGGTGACAAGTCCTCCCGTAAGAAGAAGACAAAGTGCAAGCAAGATACATAAATTACGTTTCATTTTTGTTTCCTCCTTTTTTTATTATACATTATATCACTCATCCCCAGTTTTGTAAATACAATATTTTGCTCAATTTTTAAGATATATTGCTTTTTATTTTCATTTATTCAAAAATTATTTCGTGGCCGATTTCCCTTTGCTCATTTCCCGAAAGCTTAATTATTGCGTGCTTTTCCTCAATTTTTCCGCTTGCATCCTTTTTGTCCGGCAGGCCGTTCCACGGCTCGATGCAAATATATTCATTGCGCGGAATTGTCCAAAGCACAATACTGTCCGTTTCCGGAAAGCTAACGGTAATGCTTCTTTTATCCCTTCTGTCAACAAGGCTTAGACTGCGGGATTTAATGCCTTCAAAAATAAGTGAATCCTTTTCAAAGTATCCATATTCAAGAGGAAGAGTTTTCACATTTTCCGCAATCGGCTCACTTTCTCCACTTAAAAGCGAGCCGTCCAAAAGCAATGTGCGCAAACACTCCTCTTTTTCAAAAACAATGTCGTAATTTTCTATACCGCCCGGACAGGCATATCCTTCATGTGAGCCAACGGAAAAATACATCGGCTCGTCCGACCTGTTCACCACCCGATAGGTCACCGAAAGACTGTTCTCCGAAAGGGTGTAAATAATGTAAAAATCATAGTCAAAGGGGTAGCTATCCTTATAATTTTCAAGACCGGTTGCCTTAAAAACCGCCTTATCCGGCTCTGATTTTTCCACCTCGTAATCAAGAAACCGAGCAAAGCCGTGCTTTTCCAAGCTGTAGCTTTTGCCCTTATAGGAAAACGTCCCGTCCTTCAAGCTTCCGCATACCGGAAAAACAACAGGCGCAACTCGCCCCCAAATTGTCGGCTCTCCGCACCACATATATTCGTGCCCTGCGCCGTCCTTAACGCTTTGCACCTCCGCCCCGTAAGGATTGATTGTAACCTCAAGTCTTGAATTTTTCAATGTAACCATATTGCATCCTCCTTTATTTAATAATATTTTACCAGTTGCGGCCTGCAATGTCAATATCTGTAGCCGAAAACACTTGACTTTCCGCCTATATTTTAGTAATATATAATGTGAGGTGTTTTATAATGCTAAACCAAATTTCAAAAATCGGTATAGTACCGGTAATCAAAATAAACGATGCTGAAAAGGCCGTCCCCCTTGCCGAGGCGCTTATCCGCGGTGGGCTTCCTATCGCCGAAATAACGTTTAGAACGGACGCCGCAGAGGAGGCAATCAAAAAAGTCAGCGCCGCATTCCCAGATATGCTGACAGGTGCCGGCACGGTTTTAACCGTTGAGCAGGCCGCACGTGCAAAAGCTGCAGGCGCAAAATTCATTGTCAGCCCCGGCTTTAACCCCAAGGTTGTTACCTGGTGCCTTGAAAACGGCATAACCCCCGTGCCCGGCTGTACCTCTCCTTCTGAGATTGAGGCCGCGCTTGAGTTAGGTCTTAAAGCAGTTAAGTTTTTCCCGGCGGAGCAAAGCGGCGGTCTTTCCAAAATCAAGGCTCTTTCCGCCCCCTATTCCGGCTTAAAATTCATTCCCACCGGAGGAATAAGCTTGGATAACTTAGGAACTTACACAAATAACAAAAGCATTTTGGCTTGCGGTGGTAGCTTTATGGTTACCGAGGAGCTTATTGAAAATTCCGATTGGGATAAAATAACCCTTCTTTGCCGCCAGGCAGTAAGCACCATGCTCGGCCTTGAGTTTGAGCATCTCGGAATTAACGAGAGCAGTGACGATGCGGCAAAAAGCACAGCCCTTGCGTTATCCGGCTTAATGGGCGGCAAAACGGTTTCCGATTGCGGTCAGGGCATTTTCGTAGGCTCGGAATTTGAGGTAATGAAGGCCGGCACCATCGGCACCAACGGTCACATCGGCTTTATGGCAAATTCGCTTGAAAAGGCTGTGTACCACCTTGAACGTCAGGGGGTAAGCTTTGACTATGACTCCGCTCGGTATGATGCTTCCGGCCGCTTAAGCTTCATCTATCTTAAGAGCGAAATTGGCGGATTTGCCGTGCATATGAAAATCAAAAAATAAAGGACTGTAGACTAATGAAAGAAAAATTAAGACTTCCGCTTAAGCTTTGGGGTGACAGACTGCTTTTCATTGTTGTTACCTGGATTTTTTCCGTAACACTTTCCGTTTTTTTGGAGCTTATAACCTCCGGTGCCAACATTGGCATTTATTATTCAATAATAACAGCCTTTCCCTACACCATGCTTATTTATTACGAGGCTTATGAGGCCGGAAGTCGCGAAAGCGGCCAAGCCTCTGCAAGCTTAAAGAGTGCGGCGTTAAGGCTTTTAATTTGGCAGTCGCCCACAATAATATTTTATCTTCTTTATGTAATCGGGCTTCTCGTCGCATGGAATGCACAGAGCATCGGCGCCATTTTCGGCGGAATTTATTTTGCGCCCTACATCGGCCCCAGAGGAATTTCGGCCTCTGCCCCTGTAAACCTTGTTCAGTTTGCGCTGTTCATGCTTCTTGAAAGTGCGGTATTTTTCATTTCCTACTTTTTGGGCATGAAGGATATTGTGCTTATAAAAAAGAAAAAGAAAAAATCCTCCGGTGCTATGAAAAAATGATTTAAAAAATAACAGCAGGAATTTTCCTGCTGTTATTTTTTAAAGTCAAATACAATCTTTTTTTCTTCGTCAAACCTTAAAACCGCCGCAAACTCCTTGCCGGTTTTTTGCGATATAAAGCCCTCAATTTTATAGGTTTCACCGGTTTGAAGCAGTTTTTTCACATTCGACATCGAAATGTCGCGGCCGCATATTCTGCCGTTAATCTTAAACCGGCACCCATCCTTGTAGCCTGTACAGCCGTATCCAAACCTGTTTCTTGTAATCTTTTTTCCGCACAGGGGGCAAGCTCCCGCCTCCTCCATGAAAAAACCCATATCCGTATCACGCTCCGGCGCTACTCCGCTGTTATCAAAAACCTCCGTTATTTCCTTTTTGGCAAGCGCCACGCTGTCCGCAATTTCAATTTCGCCGCGATATACGCGCTTCAAGGCTTTTCCCAGCTCACTCGTTTTGTACTTATCCATGCTTATGTTCATCCTGGTAAGTGACTCAATCAAAAATTCGCCGCCCGGCAAAATGCTGTAAACATCCTTTTTAAGCGCAATGTAGCCGCTTTTTTTGGCATTTTCAATTATACCCGTGCGCGTTGCTTCGGTGCCTAGCTCCAGCCCCTCAAATATAGCCTTATACTCCTCGGCATCGTCGTCCTCCGCTTTGGAAATATCCTCCTTAAACGGATTTTTAAGGTAGTTATTCAGCGTTTCAATCGTGTAATGCTTAGGCGGCGAGGTTTCCTTTTCCGCAAGAGAAAAAAGAATGTTCACCTCGTCCCCCTTTTCAAGCTTGGGCAAAACCTTATCCTTTTTATTGTAATCGTCATATTTCGTCCAGCCCTTTTCAAGCATAACCACACCCTTGAGGCTAAACTCCTCCACATCGCCCACCCTAACGGTTATCTCGGTTTTTTCAACGCAGCACTCCTCCGCACAAAAAACTGCGGCAAAGCGACGCATTATTGCGCTGTAAACCTTATACTCCGCATCGGACAGTGATTTTTTATCCGGAATTTTGTGCGTCGGCGTCAAAGCAGAGTGCGACTCAATCTTTGAATCGTCAAAAATTGTGCGCTTATCCTTAAATTCCAGGGGATAGCCTATTTTCTCAAACGCTTCGATTATGTTTTTTATTTTGGCCTTTTCCGCCGTTGCAAGAT
>CAZITC010000042.1:0-8107 GCA_964542085.1 uncultured Ruminococcus sp.
CTCCTGAAGCATACGAAGCTCCGTTTCAGAAAGACCTTCCGCCGCAAGGCTTGTACCTACCGCGACACCAAGGCCACCCAAAAAGCACCATCCGATAACCGAATAGGCCGCCACCGCGATAAGCGATGCCAAAAAATAAACAATGTTAAGCACAACCATATCCCAAAATTTACGGCCGGCAACAATAAAATAGCGAATTATACCGTGCTTCTGCTCCTCATTATCGGGAACGCCCACTCCCGGTGCATCATAATTCGGTGAAAAAAACGACATGACCATACCCCTTCCTATTATATATAGTATAGCAACATTCTCCGCATTTTGCAATAGGTTACGGCCAAAGTTTACTAAAAATTATTAAATTACCCTTATCATCGTTAAAAAGCAAACGATAACTGAATTTTTTTAACAAAGTTTTAAAAAACACTTGAAAAATATCAAAACTTGTAGTATTATAGTAACTTGAATGATAATTTAAAAGCAGAGGTGCTAATAATGAGTGAAATTAAAAAAATCGGTATTATGACAGGCGGCGGCGACTGCAGCGGCTTAAACGCTGTAATCCGCTCGGTTGTTTACACGGCTATTACAAAATACGGCATTGAATGTGTTGGTATTAAAAACTGCTACAGAGGTATGTTTTTAGGCGAAAGCCAAATGGTGCCCCTTACATTGGACACCGTTGATTCCATCATAGGTGACGGCGGCACAATTCTTTACAATTCCAACAAGGACAATCTTTTCAAATATCCCAGAAGGGACAAAAACGGAATTATAAAGGGTGAGGACGGAAAGCCCATTTATGACAATCTTTCACAGGTTGCCGTTGATAACGTAAAGAAAGCCGGAATTGATGCGCTTATCATCGTCGGCGGTGACGGTACGCTTACCTCAGGAAGGGACTATTCCAGAATGGGTCTTAAGGTTATGGGTGTTCCCAAAACAATTGATAATGACTTAAACTCCACCGACCAGACCTTTGGCTTTGACACTGCGGTAAACCGCAATGTAGAGGCAGTGGATTATCTTAAAACCACGGCAAAAAGCCATCACAGAGTTATTGTGTTTGAGGTTATGGGTCGTGATGCAGGTCACATTGCCCTTCACACCGGTATTGCAAGCGCGGCAGATGCTATCATCATCCCTGAAATTCCTTATGACATTGTAAAAATCAAGGATAAGGTTAAGGCCGCTCTTAAAAGTGACAAGCAGTATGCAATCGTTGTTGTTGCAGAAGGCGCTCCCGCGCCGGATGGTAACGCTGTTACCGCAATCACACAGGACTTTTCACCCGACGGTGTTAAGCTCGGCGGCATAGGCAGTGTTATTGCAAAGTCAATTGAGGCAATGCTCAACGCTGAGAGGGACGAAAACGGCTATGCAATCAGCGAAACCGTAATGGATGCGGAGTGCAGAAGCGCCGCTTTGGGTCACGTTCAGCGCGGCGGCCCCACCAGCGCGGCTGACAGAGTGCTTTGCACACGCTACGGCAGTGCGGCAGTTGATCTTTTGATGGCCGGAAACGATAAGCACATGGTTGCCCTGCGCGACAATGAAATGGTTGCCGTTCCGCTGGAGGTTGTTATTCCTTCGGATGATATTCACGGAAACTTCAAGCCCGTTGACCCCAACGGCGAGCTTGTTCGTGTTGCAAAAACCGTCGGCATATGCTTCGGTGACTGATTTATGATTTTAAAAAGCATTTTCGCAAAAGCGAAAATGCTTTTTTTGTGTGATTGACTTTGGCGCAAGGGTTTGATATAATATAGAATATAATAAACAATCTTATAATCGGAGTGAAATAAATGACAAAAACGCTTGTTCTTGCCGAAAAGCCCTCCGTGGGAAGAGAGCTTGCCCGCGTACTTGGCTGTAAGGCAAAAAAAGAAGGATATATCGAAGGAAATGAATATATTGTCACATGGGCACTGGGGCATCTGGTAAGCCTGGCTGACCCGGAGGAGTATTCAGACGAATTTAAAAAATGGTCGCTGGAGTCCCTTCCCATAATGCCTGATAAGCTTAAGCTTACCGTAATTAAGGAAACCTCCAAGCAGTATCGGGTTGTATCCTCACTCTTAAAAAGGGATGATGTTGTCGAGCTTATTATTGCAACGGATGCCGGCCGTGAGGGTGAGCTTGTTGCGCGGCTTATTATAAAAAAGGCCGGCTTCAAAAAGCCTGTCAAGCGGCTTTGGATATCCTCACAAACCGACAAGGCAATCAAGGAGGGCTTTTCTAATCTTCAGCCGGCAGAGAACTTCGACAACCTTTATATGTCGGCTCTCGGTCGTGCCGAGGCAGACTGGCTGGTGGGGCTTAACGTTACCCGTGCCCTAACCTGTAAGCACAATGCACAACTTTCCGCCGGTAGGGTGCAAACGCCTACCCTTGCCATGATTGTTTCCCGTGAGGAGGAAATTCGCGCTCACAGGCCGGTAGCTTACTACACCGTGACCGCATTTTCCGGCGGCATTAAGCTTCATTGGCGAAGCAAGGACGGCTCCTCCAAAACACATGACGCCGCAGAGGCAGAGGCTGTTAAAAACAAAATAACCGGTCAAAGCGCCGAAATCACGACGGTCACCAAAAAAGAAAAAAGAACGCCTCCCCCACTTCTTTACGATTTGACCGAGCTTCAGCGCGATGCCAACAAAAGCTTCGGCTACAGCGCAAAGCAAACTCTCGGCATAATGCAGCGGCTTTATGAGGTGCACAAGCTTTTAACCTATCCGCGCACCGATTCGCGCTATATTTCCGAGGATATTGTGCCTACGCTTTTGGACAGGGTAAAGGCTGTCGGCGTGGATCGCTTCCGTGATAAGGCTGCTCTTGTTATAAAGCGCGGAATACACCCCACGAAGCGGTTTGTTGACTCGTCAAAGGTAACGGATCATCACGCCATAATTCCGACTGACTGGTTTTTAGACCTTTCGGCCCTGACGAGTGAGGAACTTAACGTTTACACCCTTGTTGTAACCCGTTTTTTGGCCGCGCTTATGCCGGATGCGGTTTATGACAAGGTAAGCATTGAAGCGCAAAGCGGCGGCGAAAGGCTTGTTGCCGCCGGCTCAGTTATAAAGCAGTCCGGATTTTTGGCAATATCCGCCCTTTCAGATGAGGCAGTGGACGAGGATGCTGAGGAGGAGCAAACCCTTCCGCCGTTAGAGAAGGGCGCTCACCTTCCCATAAGCCGGGTAACGGTTACCGAGGGGCAAACCAAGCCGCCTTCTCGCTTTACCGAGGCAACGCTTCTTACGGCAATGGAGCATCCCGGTGCATATTTGGGCACGGGAATGCGCGAAATGAAAAGCACGCTGGAGGCCTCCGGCGGCCTTGGCACGCCGGCTACACGCGCAGATATTATAGAAAAAATCTTCAACACCGGCTATGCGGAAAAGCAGGGGCGCTCCATATTTCCCACGCAAAAGGGCACCGAGCTTATAAAAATCGTGCCCGAGGATTTGAAAAGTCCGCTTCTTACCGCGAAGTGGGAATCCTCCCTGGTTAAAATAAGTCGCGGCGAAGAAAAAAAGGATGACTTTACCGCCGAAATGCGTCGCTATGCTACATCACTTGTTTCCGACGTAATAAAAAGCGATGCTGTTTTTCGCCACAGCAACGTAACCAAGGAGCGCTGTCCCATTTGCGGTGAGCCGCTTTTGGAGGTTTCCGGCAAGCACGGAAAAAGGCTTGTTTGCCGCGACCGCGACTGCGGCTATAAAGAAAGCCTTACAAAAATAACCGGCCTTCGCTGTCCGGAATGTCACAAAAAGTTAGAGCTGGTGGGTGAGGGCGAAAAGCGCACATTCATTTGCAAATGCGGCTTCCGCGAAAAATATGCTTCCTTTACCAAGCGCTTAAACGAGCAGAAAAGCTCACTTAACAAGCGGGAAGCGGCACGCTATATGGCACAGCAAAAATCGGAGAATTTTTCCGTAAGCTCTCTTGCCGATGCCCTTAAGGATATTAAATTATAGGAGTGAACAGTATGAAAAATGCATTAAAAACCCTCGGCTGTATCCTGGCGCTTATTTTTGTTGCGCTTCTTTTTGGACTTACGGCCTCCAAAAACGGCTATCTTATAACACTTTACAGCTTCATTGCCGGCAACGGAACAGCTCTTCCGCCGGATTTTTCCTACAACATAAAAACAATTCACCAGGCTTTTTCTTGCCTGTACATTGCAGGCTTCATCGCCCTGGCCTTTTTATCGGGCAAAAAAAATTACAAAAACCTGTTTCGCGGCATGGCCATTTATTCCGCGCTCCCATTTCTGGGGCTTATCGGCTACTTTTTCTTAAAAAAGTCCATGAAGGCCGGTATCATCATGCTTTTAACACTCGTTTGGGGTTATCCGTATTTCCCTCTTATTATAACCGAAAGCCGCGTTTCCGTAATTGTTGCCCCCATGGGAATTGCTATGGTTGCCTCCGCAGCCGTACTGATTGTTGCGCACCTAATCGGAAAAAAGCTACAATAAAAAAAGGCCAACAGGCCTTTTTTTATTGTTAAGAGTTATTTCAGTAAAATCGGGCCGAAGGCCGGAAGGGCAAAGCCCTCCTCCGTCACAGTGTTGGAGGTAGACGTTGCTCCGTACACATGGTATAGGTACTTGCCCTTAAGATCTTCCATTCTGTACGAGGTTGTAATAAGCACCGCATTGCCGCAAAGCTTTACGTTTACAATGCCGACATTCGGCGCTATAAAGCGGAATGTATCATAAGGCGATATTGTAAAGCCCATGGGCGCACAGCCGGCTTTTAAGCCGTTCGTACCGGAAAAGGTAAGCCTTATAACAGGATATTCCTCCGTTCCCTCGTAGCTTATGCTCTCCAAGGCCGGTGGCATAGCTCCGCCCTCCTCATCGCAAAGCGCGGCCATTGCAAGCGCGTTTCTTACTCCCATTACGCGCTGGGAGTCGGTGGAAAGGTGAATCGCATCGTCATAGGTTGCATCAATCGCCGCAATCAGGGCAAGGCGGTCATCCTCCGCTGCGATAAGGCGCTCTGCTTCACGCACGGTATTCCAGCCGGTATTACCGCCCTCGTTTTCAAGATAATTCGGAAGTGTGGTAGCCGCAATCTGTGTCATCACAATGGGCAAAACCGGATTGCCCAGGTCAGAACGAAAGGCCTTTATAAGCACCCTCGTTTCGTCGGCGTAGGGCTCACTTCTTCCGGGCGTCATCGCCTCCGACTCGCCCTGGTACCACAAAAGGCCGCGTACTCTGCTTCCGACCTCAGACACGCGCTTTAGCATATCAATATAAAGCTCGCCCTCCCCGGGCTTCCACTGCCCCAATGTTGAGCCGCCGAGTGCGCATGGAATAATACCCTTGGGAACACCCGTTATATCATACATTTTCTTTGCAAAATAATATGCCGGGCCCACTCCGCGCGACGGCACGCTTTCGCGTTTTTTTGTATGAGCAACCGGGGTTGCCCTGTCCCACACCTTTTCAAAATAGTATTCTCTTATGTATTTGGAAGTTTCGCTTGCCTCTTTTTTTGCTTCGTCCGTGAAAATACCCGCGCCCTCCATATTGGACTGGCCGGCCGCAACCCAAAGGTCGCCGACAAAAACCGATAAGGAAAGTTCCTCCTCGTCGTCACTTAAATTAATGCTGTAGGGGCCACCCGTCTTAATCCCGGAAAGCACATATCCCGAAAGGCATTTTTCAAGGTGACCCAAGCTTGACTTAAGCTCGCCCTTTGCCTCTGCCTCAAAATAAAGCATACATTCGTCGTCCGCATTTCTTTGAAGAACGGCACCGTCCGAAAGTCCTTTCATAAGCTTCATAAAATCATCTCCAAAAATTTTATAATGCTATTATAAGGCAAGCTGCGCAAAAAGTCAATAAGGCTATTGATTTTTAATTCTTCCGAGAGTATAATAGTACTCGGAAGAGGTGGTAAAATGAACGTAAAATATGATATGCACACGCACACCCACCTTTCGGTGTGCGGTTAGGATGATGCAACAATCGCCAATTACATAAAGCAGGCCAAGGAAAACGGCGTTTCGCTCATTGGTATTGCCGACCATATGTGGGATAAGGAAATTCCATATCACGAAAATATGCGCCACGCAAGGGGCGCCGGCCCCTCGGGCGGCGATGGCGTGGTAAACTGGTATAAATCTCAGCCGATTGAGCATTGCCGCAAAATTTTAGACGAAATCCGGGAAACTGATGCCGAAAGCGTGCACTTTGCCTTCGGCGGTGAGGTGGACTATTGCCCCGGCATCGGCGCGGCAATTACCCGCAAAAACGCCGAAAAGCTTGATTTTATGATTGTGCCCAATTCACACACCCACCATGTAATGGATAAGGCGTATTATGAGCCGTATCAAAAGCATGCGGATTTTATGCTTCGCGCAACAATGGAAATCTGCACCGCGGAAACCGCTCCGTTTGTGACAGCACTTGCTCACCCGTTTGACGCTGTTTGCTGCCCCTATCCAACCGACTATATAATTGACTGCCTAACCGACAGTCAGCTTATCGAGGTGTTTTCGGCCGCAAAGGAGAATAACATCGCGGCGGAAATTAACGGTGCAAGTTTTGAATGTATTTCCGATATTAAAAACAGCGGTGTTTTTCGCGTGCTTGCCATGGCGAAAAAGGCCGGATGCCGTTTCACCTTCGGCTCGGACTCGCACTCAGGAACAGGCCAAAACGTTCTGCCCTACTGCTCACAGGTTGCCGAGTTGCTCGGCCTCACCGAGAGCGATATTCTCCCGTGCGAAAAAATCCTTTCAGCGAAATAAAAGCGTATTTTGCCGCTCTCTGAAGCTGTTTTCAAAGCATAAAACTGCCCTCCGCATTTTGCGGAGGGCAGTTTTTATCATAACTCCCATATTTCATCAACGCAGAACGTGCACTTTTATCGACAAGACGGCAAGCGTCCTCAAAACAGCATGAAAAGCAATATGCCGCAAACTCCGAGCTTGTCGTCCAGAAAATAATATCGGTTTGGCCGTCGCCTTTTTTCTGAATCTCCTTTGCAAGCTCCGTTCCCAAAATTCCGGGCATACAAATATCAAGCAACGCAATATCCGAAACACCGTTTTCGACCATTTGGAAACATATATTTTTGCTTTGCTCATAATAGGATTTCTACCGATGTCATTTTCAAAATTCCAATTATTTAAAAACGATATATGAAAACAAAAAGTATTTCAGCTATTGCAAGGTATGTGGCAAACTGTTTCTTGCTCCCGATGTGAACAAGACGGTTATATGCTCTGCTAAATGCCGAAAGGAACAGCAGAAGAAAAACAAGCAGAAATATGAGGAAGAAACAAAAGGTATTGATTATGAGAAAACCTTTCGCAATGAAAATATGTATTGGTATAACCGAGTGCAAAAGGCAAAGAAGAAATGCACAGACAAAAAGGTTCTTGATACGCTGATACAAAAATATGACGAGCATAAAAGGATTGCGGTTATAAAGAAAAAGCAAGTTAAAACAGGCTTGCTTTCCTATCAGGTATTTGATATGTGGTGCCTTGATGAGCGAATAGTCATTGATTCTTTTATGGAAGACATCGGTTTGGGTAGGTACAAGTAATCCTCCAAAGAATGTATTACACCGTTTGCCGACTTTACAAATTACCGCAAGGCTGACCGTCTGCCATACACTCGGCAGACGGTCAGCCTTTTGTAATTTCGCCGACTGCGAAATTATATTGCTCAAATACGGCGAGCAACATATTTCACACCCGTCCTGTCGGTAAAGGTGTAACACACTATACTTTGCATACAAAGTGTGTGGCAGTCTTTCCCTCTGCACTCCCTCAAAAAATTGAGGATAACGGATAAAATCAAGGCTTTGCTTTTATGCCGATTGCAAAAATGTAAGGTTAAGGTTTTGTATATTTGTGAGAAAATATATTTTTCTCTTGCAAAGTTGGTAGCTTTTGTTGATTTTTCAGTTGAATTGTGGTATAATATAAAATAATTTAGAATTAGGAATTTTTTTGCATAACTTGGAGGAATTGCTATGAGTATAAGCTATAAAAAACTATGGGTATTACTTGCACAAAAAGAAATATCCAGAGCTGACTTGCGTAAAAGGTTGGAAATATCTCCGTCAACAATGAC
>CAZITC010000043.1:0-8096 GCA_964542085.1 uncultured Ruminococcus sp.
TGCAAAAACTCTTAACGAAAGCAATATTCCGCGCCTTATTTCACTTATCGGCTCATATGAAACAGGCCTTAAGCTTTTACAGCAGGGCGCAACCTCGCTTAAAAAATATTCGCTGGAGCTTGGTGGTAATGCGCCGGTGGTTGTTATGCCGGATGCGGATTTGGATGCAGTTGCGGCAAATATTGTTGCAAAAAAGGTTGGCTTTGCCGGTCAAACCTGCGTAAACTACAACAGAATTTACATTCACGAAAGCATTTACGGTGTTATGTGTGAAAAAATCCGTGACGAGCTTTCTCGGGTTAAGCTTGGCAAATACAAGGATGAGGGCTATGTTATGGGCCCGGTTATTAATGATGAGGCAAAGGAGCGCCTTTTATCACTTATCGACGATGCTGTAAAGGGCGGAGCGAAGCTTGTCATGGGCGGCGATACGCCGGAGGGTTTTGAAAAGGGAAGCTATATTACGCCGGCACTGCTTGTTGATGTTAATGATACCATGCGTGTATCCAATGAAGAAATTTTCGGCCCGATTATTCCCTTGCAGTCATTCAAAACCTTAGATGAAGCAATTGAAAAATCCAATAATACCATATTCGGACTTTCAGCGTATTTCTTTGGCCACAATTCCAAGGAGATAAGTGCATATTTTGAAGGCGTAAGAGCCGGAGAGATATTTGTAAACGGCGGCATAGGAAGCGAATTTTCACCCCATGCCGGAGCAAAGCAGTCCGGTATTGGCTGTGATAAGTCCAAACATTCGTTGGAGGAATATTACGATATAAAATTCCTTTCAATGATTCCGTAGGAGATATAAGCATGAAGTATGATATAATCGGAATAGGAAACCCGGGGCAGGACATGGTGGTGGAGCTTGAAAAAATACCCTATGAAGAGGTAAGCAGCAGAATGTACGACTGCAGCTTTCAGGGAGGCGGCTGGGTTGCAACGGCGCTTTGTGCAGCAGGCAATTTGGGCGCGAAGGCTTCATTTGTGGGCGTTATCGGCGACGATATTTTCGGTAAAATGATTACTGAGGATTTTAAATTCAATAACGTGGACACAAGTCACCTGGTGGTTGAGGAAGGTAAGAGAAGCAATTTTTGCATATGCATTACCGAGCGAAGCACAAAGTCCAAGCACTTAATCAGCCGCGGCGGCGAGCTGAGAGAGGTGGAGCCTTATGATATTGACGAGGCGCTTATAAAATCCGCAAAAATGATACATGTCGGCTTCGTTAATGAGGCTGTTCGCAAGGCGGCGGATATTATTCACTCATCCGGAGGCAAGGTAAGCGTGGATGCGGCGTATTATAAGCCCTATGTTTATGAAAATTACGATATTTTTGATATTTTTATCGGCTCGGAGTATTACTTTAACGGGGTTTGTGAGGAGCTTGGAATGGATAATGCAAGCGCACTGTCAGACGAAGAAAAGTACAAGGTTATGCGCTATGTTCAAGAAAAAGGCCCCGAAATTGTAATTTTCACCTTCGGAGAGCACGGCTCCATGGGCATATACGGCGATGAATGCTTTAAGCAGGCCGCGATGGATGCGGAAATTAAAGATACCACGGGAGCGGGTGATGTTTTCCACGGCGCGTTCGATGTTGCCTATTTGAAGGGGTTAAGCGTGCCGGATGCGGCAAAATTCGCAACGGGTGTTTCCACAATAAAGTGCACCGAGCTTGGCGGAAGAGCGGCCATTCCCAGTATGGAAATACTGGAGGGCTTTCTTAAAAACGGAAAAATTAATACGGGAGAAATTAAAAAGCGCGTGGATAAATATTCACATGGCTTAATGTAAGCGTAAGGGGGAATTGATATGTTAAACTACAGTGTAAAAATCGGACTTGTTCCGTTAAGAAGAGATTGCACACCGCGTCCGGGTCTTTTTAACTGGGAATATGCCGAGGAAAGAGGCCGCAAAACAGTGGCCTATATAAAGGAGCATTTTACCACGGAAAATGTGGAATTTGTTGACCTTAAAGGTGTTATTGACGTGGAAACTCTGTGGTCGCAAAACGATGTTGATAAGGTGGCAGAGCACTTTAGGGCAAACAAGGTGGATTCAATCGTGCTTATTCCGGCAAACTTCGGCAATGAAGAGGCGGCCGGTGAGCTTGCTAAAAAAATGGGCCTGCCGGTGTTGCTTTGGGGCCCTCAGGACGATACGTTTTATGAGGACGGCGGAAGGCATACCGATACGCAGTGTGGCATTTTTGCCATGAGCAGACAGCTTACGCGCATGAATGTTAAGTTTACATATATTGAAAATTCGCCTGTTGACTCCGAAATTTTTGCCCAAGGGCTGGAGCAGTTTTCAAGGGTAACCTGTGCAGTTAAGTCGTTTAGAAGCATGCGAATAGGTCAGGTCGGCTTGCGCCCGAAGCCCTTCTGCTCCGTTATATTTAACGAGGGTCAGCTTATGGAGGAGTTTGACACACATGTTATTCCGATTAACCTTAGCGTAATTCAGGATAAATTCAATAAAATAATGGCCGAAAGAACGGATGAGCTTGCCGAGGGAGCAAAGAAAATCCGCGAAATGTACACGATTGATGCGGACACCGAAAAAAATCTGGAAAAAATGTGGGCGTTTGTTATACTTTACAAGGAGCTTTTCGAGGAGTATAATTTAGATGCCATCTCAGCTGAATGTTGGACGGCGATGCAGCAGCTTGTAGGCGCAATGCCATGCACCTCCTACGGAATACTTGCCGATATGGATTATGTAATAAGCTGTGAAAGCGATATGCATGCCGCGATGACCCAGGTATTGCTTAAGGCCTTAACCTTCGGAAAGAAAAAGCCGTTCTTGGGCGAGTTTACAACCCGTAACTTAGAGGATCGCAATGTGGAGCTTTTGTGGCATTGCGGGCCGTTTGCATATTCGCTTCACAGGAAGGATGAGCCGTGCTATTGCAACAATATGCGTGAGTGGTTCCAGGTTAAGGAAGGCCATTATACAGTTGCCCGCATTGACCAGGATCACGGCAATTATTCGATAATAGTGGGCGAATGTGACAGCGCAAAGGGCCCCTATACCTTCGGCACATATATGTGGGCTAAATTTGACAATCTGCCCAAGTGGGAAAGAAAGCTTGTTGAAGGCCCCTACATTCACCATGTTTCGGAAATCGAGGGAAGCTTCACCGAGGAAATTAAAGAGGTTTGCAAATACATTCCTGCGCTGAATGCGGATGTTGTTGAGTAAGGGGAGGATATTATGAAGTACAGTTTAAAGGAAATACTTGATTTGGCGGAAGAAAGGGGCTTTGCAATTCCCGCGTTTAACGTTTATAATTTAGAAACGCTGATGGGTGTTGCGCATGCCGCAAAGGAAACGGGTGCTCCGGTTATTTTACAAATGTACAGCAGACTGTTTAACAACGGAACGGGAAGATATATGGCGCCGGTTATTTTGGATATTATGAATGAGTTAAAAACTCCGGTTGCCTTTCATCTTGACCACGGCGCCGGCATTGCGGAATGTATCCGCGCAATGCGCTACGGAACAACGGGCGTTATGATTGATGCCTCCACCTTAGACCTTGAGGGTAACATTGCGGCAACCAAAAAGGTTGTTGACATGGCCGTTGAGGCAGGTGTCAGCGTAGAGGGTGAGCTTGGACATATAGGCTCCACCAAGGATGAAAAATGGGATGCTTATACCGAGGTTGACGATGCTGTTCGTTATGTTGACGAAACAAACATTGATGCGCTTGCAATCATGGTGGGCACGGCACACGGAAAATATAAAAAGGCGCCCGTATTGGCAATTGAAAGAATTGCGGAAATTCACAAGGCGACGAAGGCTCACCTTGTACTTCACGGTGGCTCCGGCGTTCCGGACGACCAGATAACCATGGCAATTGATGCCGGCATACGTAAGATTAATTTCGGCACCGATGTTTGCTGTGCATTTATCGAGGGCTATAAGAATATTGACCCCTATCATGCACCGCTTGATGTTGTTATGGCCGAAGCAAGCGACTGTGTTAAGGAATTTGCACTTGAAAAAATAAAATTATTAGGAGCGGACAGGTATTAATTATGTTAAACAAATTAAAAAAGCTTAATCCGGAAATAGAATTTTTCAGCATTAATGATGCGGAATTTAAAACCTACGGCAGACTGCTTGAGCTGGATACCAAGGAAATTATAGCTGTGGCAGAGGGCTTTGAAATGCCCGAGGGCGTAGCCTATGTGCCGGCGGTACAGGAGTTTGAGAAGCTTGAAATTGCAAAGGAGCTTTGCGAAAAGGGCTTTGGTACCTTGCCCATACAGGTGGGCTATTGCTACGGTCACGGCTCAAGGCTTAACGCAACGGAGTGGCACACCACAAGTGAAATAAACATTGCCGTTACGGATTTGGTGCTTATTTTGGGTCATACATGGGACATTGAAAATAATAAAATCGACTCATCAAGCTTTAAGGCTTTTTATGCTCCCAAGGGGACGGCGTTTGAGGTGTTTGCAACAACTCTTCATTTTTGTCCATGTCAGGCCGGTGATGAAGGCTTTAGGTCGGTTGTTGCATTGCCGAAGGGCACCAATACAGCCCTTGAGGTAGAGCTTTCGGATAAAAGGGTTACGGCGAAAAACAAGTGGCTGCTTGCTCACGTTGAAAACGAAGCGAAAATTAAGCAGGGAGCGGTTGCCGGAATAACCGGAACAAACTTTGAAATTAAATATTAGTATGGAAGATAAGCTATTAATAAAAAACGGCACAGTTTGGAACGGCGAAAGCTTTTCCGAGTGCGATGTTTTGATTGAAAACGGCATTATAACGAAAATGGAGGCTGCCTTACACGATAAGGCGGATTCATTCGATGCAAAAAATATGGTTGTTTCGTCGGGGCTTATTGACTTTCACACGCATATTAAGGGGATTTCGCCGGACAGAATAGGGATTGAGCGGCAAAAGGCATCCTATCCCTTCGGTGTTACCGGGCTGGTGGATGCATCGGCAAACCTGGGCTGTAAAGCAGATATTTTAAACTGCGGCCTTGATATGGCCGTCATTGCGGAAGTAACAATTGTTGACAATAGGATAGATTTTACCAATGCGGAGAAAATGCTTTCGGCATACGGTGACAGGCTCATAGGTATAAAGGTGTATTTTGACACATCTTTTAATAATGTGTGGGGAACAGCCGCATTGGAGGAGGCGTGCCGCTATGCAAAAAAGCACGAGCTTTTTGTAACGGTGCACACAACCCATTCCCCGGTAAGCATGGAGGAAATTGTAAAGGTGTTAAGGAAGGGCGATGTGATAGCCCATGCTTTTCACGGCGGCGAAGGAAGCTGTGCGGAGGACGGATTTTCGTGCCTTAAGGCGGCGCGGGAAAAGGGCATATATACAGATGCCGCTCTTGCCTCGTACTATCACATTGATTATGCGGTTTTTAAACGAGCGGCAGAGGAAGGCATATATCCCGACATAATAAGCACGGACATAACAAGGGAGCTGGAGGTTACCTTCGGCAAAAGCTACGGCCTAACCGTGTGCATGAGTCTGCTCCGTGAATTGGGCATGAAGAAAGAGGCAATTTTCAAGGCAGTAACCGTTAATCCGGCGGCAATACTGAAAACCAAGGCGAATAACGGGTACCTGAGTGTTGGCTCCGTTGCTGATATTGCCGTTTTAAAAAATGAGCCCTGCGACGTAAAATTTACGGATACGTCGGGCAATAAGCTTGAATTAAAAAGCGCCCTTGAATGTACTTTGACAATATCTAACGGAAAAATTGTTTATAGAATGGATTAAATAAAAAACCGCATACGAAAGTGTGAATTTACTTTCATATGCGGCTTTTTTCATAGAATTCGAATGATTATGAGTTACTGCACGGATTTTTTATAAGCACTTGGCGAAAGCTGATATTTTTCTTTGAATTTTTTTGAAAAATAATATACATTTTCAAAGCCGCACATTTTTGCTGTTTCACCTATTGAATATTTATCGGTCAAAAGAAGCTCGCTGCTTCGCTCAAGACGTATGCTGTTTACATACTGAACGGGTGGCACGCTGAATTTTTCGATGAAAAGCTTTTTAAAATACGTGTAGCTTATTCCGCAAAGCTCCGACGGTCTTTTGTAATCTATATCCGTGTACAAATTGTTATGCAGATATTCCACACCCTTTTCAATTACCTTGTACTTGCTTTTGGGCCAATATTGCTCGCTTTTTGACATCATCTCATATAAAATTTCATACAAGAAGGACATGCATTTAAAATAATAGCCGCTTGGTTTGGTAATCCAAAGTCTGTATATTTTTTGAAACAGGCTTTGGATTTTATTATCCTCCTCAAAATTAAGCAAAAGAAGGTCCTTTCCCAACAAAATATCAGTATCAAAAAATATATCTATACAATCGCCGGGATTTGTTCTTTCAATATAATAATTGGCATCATCCGATTTTGGGATAATGTACACCATGCCCGGTTTTATACAGAATATATTGTTGTTAAAGTGAGTCAAAACCTCGCCGGAAAGCTTGTAAATCAGCTCGTACCTTGGTATTTTATTGCTGTAATGCACGGTTTTGCTCTCACCTGCCTTTGGCTTTATCAAATCGACGGAGAATATTTCTTTAACGTTAAAATTTGTATTTTCAAACATATTTATCACCGATTAAATTATATCACGGTTGTTTTTTAAAAGTCAACAAAAAGTGATGAAAAATATAAAAATGTCATATAGTACATTTACAGTTGTATACAAATTTGATACAATGAAAGCGGGTGATTTTAATGAATGAAAGAATAAAACGGCTGACAGAGCTTACATTGAGCGGTGAAATGTATGTTAATTCGGTAAAAACCGAATTTGACCGAGAGGATTTATTAATGTCCGAAGGTGAAAAGAATGTAAAAAGAATATGCGAATATATAATAAATCAAGAGCCTAAAATTACAAAATACTCAAAATTAACCGGTTTTTTCAGGTTTGACGGAAGTGTTGTGGGCGATGCTTTTTCAAGAAGCGGACATAAAGCAACGCTGGAGGCGATGAATAGCTTTTATCTTAAGTCTGTCCGCAATCTTTCCACAATGGAATGGCAGCACGCCACGGGAGATTACAGCAGAGTGCTAAATTGCGGCATTAACGGCATAATTGCGGAAATTGAAAAGTCCGCTGCGTCACATGAAAAAGCGGAGGAAATTGAATTTTTAACCGGGCTTAAGAAAATAGCAAATGCAATGACAGCCTGGGCAAAAAAGTGCTCCGATAAGGTGCTTGAATTTTCCGAAGCAGTTGAAGAGGCGGAATATAAAGCCAATTTACAAAGGCTGTCGGCGGCGCTTTTGAAGGTGCCTGAAAATAAACCGAATAGTTTTTATGAGGCGGTACTTGCAATTTATGTTTGCTTCAGTCTTGACCCGGACAGTGTGGGAACGCTTGACCGTTACTTGACACCATTCTATGAAAAGGATATAAAAGCGGGAGTGATAACAAGGAATGAAGCAAAGGAATACTTGCAGGAGCTGTTTTTGATGCTTCAGGCAAAGTCACCGCTTACGGGCAATTTTACACGTGGCGGTGAATCGCATTTTTGTATAGGGGGCTATCTGCCGAACGGGGAGGACGGCTTTAACGAGGTATCGGCCCTGATTGCGGAAAGCCTTGTGGAGCTTCCGATTTATTGCCCGGAAATCACCTTGCGGTGGACGAAAAAAACACCCCATGATGTGCTGAAATTCATAATGGACTTAGAGCGTAAGGACAAATTCAAGCGCTTTGCGTTCACTAATGATGAAAAACGCATTAAGTGTTATACCGAAATTTGCGGCTTCCCCTTTGAAAGAGCTGTTAATTATACCATGGTCGGATGTAATGAGCCGGCGTTTTTGGGGGCAATTACCGGCAGTAACTCAAAGGGAAATATTGTCCACTGTGTTGAAACGCTTTTTCACGAGAAATACGAGGGTATAAAAAATGCCGGAAGCTTTGATGAATTTTATAAAGCTTTTGAAAAAGAAATGCTTGCCGACATCGACGAAATTTATGCATATGACGATAAATATAACCTTGCTCGGGCAAGAGATATAAATTATGCCACGTGCCTGATTTTCAACGATTGTATAGAAA